>NZ_JBXFWM010000017.1:0-79202 GCF_056856655.1 Stenotrophomonas sp. STEN033 | reverse complement strand
GTTGGGTGGTGGTGGTGTTTTTTCGGCGGGGCTTGCGCGGCAAGCCGTAGGCCCACCCAGACCCCCGGTTGGGCGGCCCACGCCGCTCCCACAAACCAACCAAGCCCAAGCAAGCTCAACCAGAACTCACACCAACTCCGCCGACCCAACCACCCGCACGCCCGGCTGCGGATCCAATACCACCTCCACCAAGGCGTCGGCAATCCGCGTGGCCGGATTGATGCGCCATGCGCGCGGCAATACCGGCGCCAGCCCCCCCAGCACCACGCTGGCCAGATGCTCGCCGGCTCGCCGTTCGACGCGGTCGCCGCCAATCAGGCCCGGACGCACCAAGGTCAATGAGGCAAACCCCAGCGCGCGCAGGTCCTGCTCCAGCTCGCCCTTGACCCGGCTATAGAACACCAGCGAACGCGGATTGGCACCGGCCGCCGAGTTCAAGGCAAACACCTCGCAGCCATTGGCACGCGCTGCGCGTGCAATCACCAGCGGATAGCCATGGTCGATCTGCCGGAAAGCCTCACGCGAGCCGGCCTGTTTCATCGTCGAGCCCAGCGCGCAGATCACCGCATCCACCTGCCAGCCCTGCGTCACCGTCGCCAGCGCGGCAAAATCCAGCACCGGATTGAGCAGCTTGGGGTCGGTCCGCGCCAGCGCGCGCCGGGTCGGTGCGATCACACCGCTGCAGCGTGGCTCGGCCAACAACCGCTGCAGTACCTGCGCCCCGACCAGACCGGTCGCGCCAGCCAGCAATACCCGCATGATGTGCTCCTGTGATCGGCTGCCATTCAAGCCCGCTGCTACCTTGCCGATAATGGGGCTTGGACACCACCTCCGGTTGCGCACGGGCGCAGCCACAACCCGCCCGGACCCCTGCGCAATGGCCGACAGCCCCGACGACTCCTCCACCTCCCGCAGCAGCGGGCTGGGCCGCATCCTGTCCCGGCGGTCCGCGCCGCAGGCGGCTGCGGCGGTCGAGGTGGTAGCCAACGGAGGCGGCGGCATGGCGATGCTGCAGCGCTTGTTCATCGGCGCCAACGCGCCCGAATCAGTACTGGCCGCCTTCGCCCAGGGCATGTGCACCCTGCCCGGTGAACTCGGTGACATGGGCCAACGCCTGCACAGCGCGCATGCCGAGCAGGACTGGGAACGCTACGGTCGCCTGCTGCGGCAATTGATCGACAAGTACATCCGTACCGTCGAACTGGAAGCCTCCCACACCCGCAACAGCCAGGCCGAGCAGCTGCGCGACATGCTGCGCGACACCCTCGGCGCGGTGCTGGCCAGCCTGATGCAGCAGTCGCCTGAGCTCGAACAGCAGGCCCAACGCATGGGCGAGGAACTGCGCAGCTGGCGCAGCGGCCAGCCCTTGCAGCCGGTGGCCATCCATCTGCGCGAACTCTGCCACCAGGTCGGCGTGCGCAGCAGCAGTCTGCAGGAACAGCGCGACCTGCTGCTCAACCTGTTCGACATGCTGCTGGAGAACATCTCCGAGCTGCTCGATGGCGACAGCTGGCTGCAGGGCCAGATCCGCTCGATCCGGCAGCTGCTGGCCGGGCCGCTGGACGCCAACTCGCTGGAGCAGACCCGCAACGACCTGCGCGAAGTGATCTATCGACAAGGGCTGCTGCGCGAAGGCATCGACCAGTCCAAGCAGGCGATGAAGGACCTGATGGTCGACTTCGTGACCCAGGTGGACGGCATGGTCACCGAAACCGGGGAATACCACGACCGCATCGCCAGCTATGCCGTCGCCGTGCGCCAGACCCGCAGCATCTCCGACCTCACCCAACTGCTGCAGGACGTGCTGCAGGACACCGCGCGGGTACAGGAGCAAGCTGCACGTGCGCGCGACCATCTGGCCAATGCCCGCGCCGAGGCCAAGGCCGCCGAGCAACGCGTGCAGCAGCTGGAACGGGAGCTGGAAGAAGCCGGCAGCCAGCTGCGTACCGATCCGCTGACCGGCGCCCTGAACCGGCGCGGCCTGGAGCAGCAGCTGGGCGAGCTGTTGGCCGACCACAGCACGCCACTGAGTCTGGCCATGATCGACCTGGACCACTTCGGCCAGACCAATGCCCGGCACGGCCACGCTGGTGGCGATCAGGCCCTGCGCCATCTGGTGGCGGTGACCCAGCAACGCCTGCGCGGTCGCGACTGCATCGCCCGCCTCGGCGGTGACGAGTTCGTGCTGGTGCTACCCGGGCTCAACCGCGCCGCCGCGCTGGAAACCCTGCAACAGCTGCAGCAGCAGCTGGCGCAACGCCCCTTCCTGCATGAAGAACAGCGCGTGCAGGTCCGCTTCAGCGCCGGCGTCGCCCAGGCCCTGCCCGGCGAAGCCCTGCAGGCCCTGTTGCAGCGGGCCGACCAGGCCCTGTATGCGGCCAAACGTGTCGGCCGCAACCAGGTGCTGCCCGCCAACTGAGTCACCCCGCAGCGGAAATCCGCCCGGGGCTGTGATATTTCCTGCGCTGGTGCGAATCACCCGGGCATGGACATCACTGCAACCGACCCCATCGTCGACCTGCAACACCGCTTTGCCCAGTTGCTGAGCCAGCACCAGGGCATCGTGCTCAAGGTTGCGCGTGGCTATTGCGCGCACCTTGAAGACCGCCGCGACCTGATCCAGGAAATAAGCACCCAGGCCTGGCGCGCCTTTCCAGGTTTCGATCCGCAACGGGCGCAATTCAGTACCTGGCTTTACCGCATCGCCCTGAACATCGCCATCTCCCAGCTGCGTGGCCGCGAACTGCGGCGACACCACCACAGCGAAGCCACGCTGGATGACGACCTCGCCAGTGTGGCCGACAACGCCGAAGACAGCGCCAGCCTGGCCCAGCTCAATACCTTGATCCAGCGCCTGTCGGCGCTGGACCGGGCCCTGCTGTTGCTGCATCTGGACGATTGCAGCCACCGCGAGATCGGCGATGTACTGGGCATCAGCGCCAGCAATGCCGCCACCCGCCTGCACCGGCTGCGCCAACAACTGCGTAGCCACTTCAATCCTGCCGACAGCGCACGAGACTGACACCATGGAACTCGACGAACTCAAGGCCAGCTGGGCACAGCAGGCGCAACGTATCGATCAGCTGGAAGCCTTGGCCCTGCAGGCCTGGCAGCAGCCGCGCAAGGCCGGTGTGCGGCGCCGGCTGCGCTGGTTCAGTGGTCTGCAGCTGGCTTGGCTGCTGGTGTGGATCGTAGTCACCGTGCTGGCGGCGAGTTTCTGGGTGGAGCACCGTCAGGTGCCGCAACTGCTGCTTACAGGGCTGGCCTTGCATGTGTACGGCATCGCTGCGATCTGGGTGTCGATCACCCGCGCCTTGTTGGCGATACATGCAGATGCTGCCGAGGCACCGGTGCTGATCCAACAGCAACGACTGGCGCGGCTACGCCGCTTCACCGCAATCACCGAACTTGGCCTGAGCCTGCCGTGGTTTTGGCTGTGGCTGCTGGCCCTGCAATGGGGCAGCGTGCAATGGCTGGGCCTGGATCTGTATGCGATGGCACCAGCGTGGTTCCTCGGCAGCTTGGGCTTTGGCGTGGCGTTGATGCTGGGCAGCATCGGAGCTGCCCGCTGGACGATGCGACGCTTGCCGGCCAGTCATCGTCTGCAACGCTTGCTGGACAGCCTGTCCGGGCAATCGTTGGCCCGCGCGCAGCAGCAGCTGCGGGAATTGGAGCAGGGCCTGCAGTGAACTGCGGCGGTGTTGCTGTCTTGTGGGAGCGGCGTAAGCCGCGAAGCTGGCAATCTTTCAGATACTGCCAACGTCGGCACCATTGCTGATGCCTGAAGCATTTCCTGCTTCGCGGCTTACGCCGCTCCCACAATCAAGGCAGAAATGCCGGCTTCAATCCGCCGCTTTCGCCCCGCGCATACGCTGGACCAGGGTCACCACGGTCAGTACCACTGCACCGATGATCACGCCCACCACCACGCTGCCCAAGGCATTGGCCAGCCATTCCAGATTGGCCGGTGCCAGGCCGACGATGAAATGATGCAGGGCCGGAATCGCGTGCACCAGGATGCCGCCACCTACCAGGAACATCGCCGCGGTGCCGGCAATCGACAGGCCGCGCATCAACCACGGTGTGGCATACAGCAGGCCACGGCCAAGCGCCGCCAGCGCGCGGCCCTTGTCCAGCAACCAGGCCCCAACGTCATCAAGCTTGACGATGCCGGCCACCAGGCCATAGACGAACACCGTCATGCCCAGTGCAACCGCAATCAGGGTCACAACCTGCTGACTGAACGGAGCGTGAGAGATCACCCCCAGCGACAGCACGATGATCTCCGCCGACAGGATGAAATCGGTACGCACCGCGCCCTTGATCTTGTCCTTCTCGAACGCGACCAGATCCACCTTTTCATCGGCGATGGCCTTCAGCCGCTCGGCCTTGTGCGCCTCATCCTCGTCCTTGGAATGCAGGAACTTGTGCGCCAGCTTCTCCACGCCTTCGTAACAGAGGAAGGCACCGCCGATCATCATCAGCGGGGTGATCGCCCACGGCAGCCATGCGCTGATCGCCAGCGCCGCCGGCACCAGGATCGCCTTGTTGACCAGTGACCCCTTGGCCACCGCCCACACCACCGGCAACTCGCGGTTGGCAGTGACGCCGGTTACCTGCTGCGCATTCAAGGCCAGATCGTCACCGAGCACGCCGGCGGTCTTCTTGGCAGCGACCTTGGTGAGGATGGAGACGTCATCCAGCAACGCGGCAATATCGTCGAGCAGGGCAAACAGGCTGGCTCCAGCCATGGGTCACCGTAAGGTCATAGGACAGGGGAAGGGGGATTTTCACTCATTCGTGCCCGCTTCGGTGCGCAAGCCCACGTATTCACCCCCCTGCAACCCCGCTGCGGCCACACTGCAGGCTCGCCCGCCTGGGAGAACCCCGCTTGATGGAACCGACCAGCAGTGACAGCCCGACCACCGTCGGCGGCCTCAGCCGACGTCAGCAGATCGTGCGCCTGCTGCTGCGCTACCGCCATTCCGGTGTGTTCTCCGGGATCTCGCTGGATGGCGAAATCCCGCGCCTGGGCCGGCCACCGGCCGCCGGCAACCCCACCCAGTTCGTTGCCGACCTGGAAGCGCTGGGCACCACCTTCGTCAAACTCGGCCAAGTGCTGTCGACCCGCCCGGACATGATCCCGCCCGAATACGTGGCCGCGTTGGAACGCATGCAGGAAAAAGTCGCGCCGATCCCGGTGGAACAGATCCGCGCGGTGATCGAGGACGAACTGGGCGCGCCGGTCAGCAAGCTGTTTGCCTGGTTCGACCCGCAGCCGCTGGGCAGTGCTTCCATCGCCCAGGTCCACCAGGCCGAACTGCACGATGGCCGGCAGGTTGCCATCAAGGTACAGAAGCCCGATGTCGCCGCCCAGCTGCGTTCGGATATCGGTGTGCTGCGCAGCTTCGCCACTGCCGCCGATCACCTGACCCGGGTCGGCCGCAAGGTGCGCTTCTCCGACTGGCTGGGCGAGTTCGCCAAGACCCTGCGCATGGAGCTGGACTACGAAGCCGAGGCTGCCAATCTGGCGCGCTTCGGCCAGCACCTGGCGCCCTACCCCGAACTGTGGATACCGCAACCGGTGTGGGACCTGTGTGGACGCCGGGTACTGACCATGGAACTGGTGCAAGGCGTGCGGGTGGATGCGATCCCGCCGGTACGCCGCACCGAGCAATCGATGGTGCCGCTGGCTGCGGCGCTGGTGCGGGGCTACCTCGACCAGATCTTCGTGCACGGCGAAATCCACGCCGACCCGCATCCCGGCAACCTGCGCGTCACCCCAGAGGGCCGGCTGGCGATCTTCGACCTGGGCATGGTCGCGCATGTACCACCGCGGCTGCGCCAACGCCTGCTGAAGGTATTGTTCGCCGCCGTGGATGGCCGTGGCGAGGAAGTGGCCGACGAGATCATCGGCATCAGTACCCGGCTGGAGGACTATGACGAGGAGCGCTACCTGCGCGAGACCGGGCAGATGATTGCCCGCTACGCCGCCAACGGCACCTTGTCCGAAGGCCATGTGGTGCTGGAGATCGTGCGCATCGCCACCGCCAGCAACCTGCGCACGCCACCGGAGCTGAGTCTGCTCGGCAAGGCGCTGCTCAACCTGGAAGGCGTGTGCCGCTTCCTGGCACCGGAGATGGAAACCCGCAAGGTTGTCGAACGGCAGCTGCAGCATGTGATGCGCGCACATTTCCGCAAGTCGTTCTCGGCGGCCAACCTGGCCAGCGAGGCGATGGAGCTGCAGCAGCTGCTGCGCAACGGGCCGCGCCGCATGTCCGACATCCTCAGCGTGCTGGCCGAAAACCGCCTGCAGATGAAGGTCACCGGCCTGGACGAATCGCGGCTGATGGAAAACATCCAGAAGGTGGCCAACCGCATTGCCGCCGGCCTGATCACCGCTGCCCTGCTGCTGTCCTCGACGCTGCTGATGCGCGTGCCTACCCGCTGGACGCTGTTCGGCTACCCCGCTTTTGCAATGCTGCTGTTCCTGCTGGGCGTGATCATCGGCCTTGGGCTCATCGTCAGCTCACTGCTGTTCGATCGGCGCACCAGAGCACGCGCCCGCGAAGAACGTGGCCATCGCTGAGTGTAGATGCGGCATCCGTAGCCCGGGTAAGCGCAGCGCACCCGGGAGCACATGGTGCATGCAGCAACGCACCGGCAGCGTGGATATGCGCTTGCCTTGAACGGGCGCAGAAAAGCGCCGGTCATCTCCCTTCAATCCATTGCCAGCCCCGGATGCGCTGCGCTTACCCGGGCTAGGTGGATGCATGAACAGTCCGATTGCAGCTTGAGAAGCGACAACAGAAGTTACCAACCACTGAAATCAGGTAAAAAGCACACTCTCTCACCAAAGATCACAGCATTCGGCGTGCCGCACATAACGCGCAGGTGATGATGAATGCTGCTGTGCCGTCCGAACATTTCAGTCAGGTTACGGCAGGCAAGATCCAGATGCTTCTGCCACAGCACTGAAACAACAGTCTGTAGAGCGATGACGGCCCAGGTCGTCACCCCCTGTCTCCGCTACCCACGTGACCGCATGCATTGGATCATCTGGCTGTCTCTGGCAGCACTGTTCGTATTGTTGATGTTGTCGCCCACCCTGGCGCGCTTGAAGGCTGGCCTGCTGTCACTGCTGCTGTTGGCGCTGAGCAGTTGGTGGCTGATAGACAAACTCAGTGGCGATGGCATCAATTCGGCCACGCTCTACCACCTGCGCAGCGACATGGAAGGCGCCGGTGTGGGTGACTTCAGCGCCTACATCATCGGCTTCATCGGCCTGGTAATCGTCTCGCTGACACCGCTGTTGTTGCTGCGCGTGCGTCGCCTGCAGCGCCCCCGTCATGGCCTGGCGGTGTTCGGCGGCTTCACCGCGTTATTGCTGACAACACTGCTGCTCAGCCCGCTGTACACCGATGGCAAGCGCATCTATCAGCAGATGCAGCCGGTGGACTACAGCGCGGTAGCGCCGGAATACCAGCTGCCATCAAAGGCGCTGGCGCAGCGGCCGAACATTGTCTGGATCTACGGCGAGAGCCTGGAACGCACCTATTTCAACGAAGACGTCTTCCCCGGGCTGATGCCCAACCTGACCCGGCTGGCCGGCGAAGGCCTGGATTTCCGCAACATCGCCTCCGCCGACGGCAGTGGCTGGACCATCGCCGGCCTGGTGTCGTCGATGTGCGGCGTGCCGCTGACCACCGCGCAGGGCGACGAGAACAGCATGGGCCGCATGGGCCGCTTCCTGCCCGAAGCCTTCTGCCTTGGCGACTACCTGAAGCAGCAGGGCTATAGCAACCACTACATGGGCGGTGCCAACGGGCAGTTCGCCGCCAAGGCCGACTTCCTCAACTCGCACGGTTTTGACGATGTGCGCGATCTGGAATGGTTCCAGCAGCAGAACATCGCCAAGCGCCATTTCTCCAACTGGGGCGTGCACGATGACGTGCTGCTGGAACGTGCCTACGAGCGTTTCCTCGAGCTCTCGGCGAGCGGCCAGCCGTTCATGCTGACCGCACTGACCATGGACACTCACCACCCGGCCGGGCATCTGCCGGTTGCCTGCAGGAACACGCGCTATCGCAGCGCACACGGCAATATCGGCCTGCTCAATGCACTCAAGTGCAGCGACCGGTTGATCTCGCGCCTGGTCGACCGCATCCGCAGCAGCGCATTCGCCGACAACACGCTGGTGGTGGTGGCCTCCGATCATCTGGCCATGCCCAATGACCTGAGCCATGTGCTGGAAAAGCAGAAGCGCGAGAACCTGCTGCTGTTCCTGGGCAACAAGCTGCAGCCGCAGCAGATCGTTGCGCAGGCGGGCACAACGCTGGACTCGGGCGCCACCGCGCTGCAGCTGCTGGACCCTGCGATCGATGCGATCGGCTTTGGCCGCTCGCTGTTGAAGCCGGCACCCGCGGCAAGCGCCAGCGTCGCGGCGACCAGCGGTGATACGAGGACCTACGCACGCTATAGCGCGTTCGCACGTTCGCTGTGGCTGGGCGAGCAGACCCGCATGTTGCGCCTGGACAACGACCAGGTACTGGTGGGCGTGCAGAAGGTGCAGCCGCCGGTGCTGCTGGAATACGACCAGCAGTGGGACTTGAAATCGGTGTACCTGGAAAACACCTCGCGCAAGTTCGAGGAGGCCGATCCGCAGCACCGCCTGGCCTATGTCGACCGCTGCACCGCGTTTGAAGATGGTTCGGCCGATGGCCAATGGTGTGCCTTGCTGCTGGACAGCGACCAGGGCATGCGCCTGTACCGCGATGCGCAGCTGCGCCGTGGCATCGCCGTGGATGCGCCGTTGCAGGCGTTCAGCGGGCCCCGTCCCAGCGTGCGCCAGTCACGCATGATCAGCCGCCAGCCGCGCCACACAACCCCCGGTCGTTATGTGCTGGAGCTGTATGCCGCACAACGCCCGCAGCGCGGCTTCTGGGTGGAAGCGGTGGCATCAAAGCGCAACGTGGTGGTGGCCCAGCAATGGGTGCAGCCCGATGCCGATGGCCGCATCCGCATGCCGCTGGGCGTGGACCAGGAGATCGACGACCTGGAGATCCGCGCCTGGTTGAACCATGCCGAGCAGTTGGCCGTCGACGACTATGCGCTGCTGCCGACCAGCGAGCATCCGCGGTCGTGATGAACATTCGTGCTTTTGTGGGAGCGGCGTAAGCCGCGAAGCTGGGCATGCTGCAGTGAACAGCATGCCCGCAATCTGAAAGACCATGAGCTTCGCGGCCTACGCCGCTCCCACATTCCGACAAATCCCGGTAAAGCCCCTGCCGAGCGTGGCTCGGCACTACCTAGGCCTGCGGGGGATCGCGCACCAGATGGATGTCGGTCGGAGTGACCAGGGCGATGCCGGCGGCAGCAGTCTGCTCCAGCAGTGCGAACAGCACCTCACTGCGGGTTCCGTATACGCTCCGCGACGATGACACGTAGGCAAAGCTGTTCACCGCCACCTGTCCGCCACTGATCGAATCAATGAAGAACGACGGTGCCGGGTCGATCAGCACCGTCTCGTTGGCGGCATAGATCCCCAGCAGCAGCGTCCGCAGCTTGCCCATGTCGGTGCCCAGTGGCACCGAGAACTGCACCTGGATGCGGCCCAGCGCATTGGCCATGGTCATGTTGCGGATGGTCTTGGTGATCAGCTCCGAGTTCGGCACGATCAGCGTGGAACGATCACCCACCTGGATCTCGGTGGAACGCACCGAGATACGGCGGATGTCGCCCTCCTGGTCACCGATCTTGATCCAGTCACCAATCTTCACCGGCCGCTCGGCCAGCAGGATCAGGCCGGAGACGAAGTTCTGGGTGATCGCCTGCAGACCAAAACCGATACCCACCGACAAGGCGCTGGCCAACAAGGCCACCTTTTCAAAACCAATGCCCAGCGCCGCCAGGGCCCACAGGCCAGCCAGCACGATGCCGAGGTAATGCGCCACCGTGCTGATCGAATTACGCGCGCCGATATCCAGGTCGGTCTTGGGCAGGTAGGTATCCACCAGCCAGCGCTGCACCACCCGCATCAGCGCAAGGCCCAATACCAGCACCAGCACCGCGCTGATGATCGAGGCAGGTGTCAGCAGGTTGCCGCCGATCTTGATGCCGGCCGACAGGCGTTCCAGCCAGCCATACAGGGCGCTGACATTGCCGAATGGAGCAACAAAGGCGGTGATGCCCAGCATCACCAGCGCGAGCCGTGACGTGGCCGACAGCAATACACCGGCCTGTTCCAGGCGGTTGGAGGACAAGCCGGTCGACAGCCGCAGCATGCGCCCGGCAGCACTGTCCGGTGCCAGCAACCACAACGCGAAGTCATCGGCGAAGCGCGTCAGCAACGTCGTCGCCAGCACGATCACCGTGCCCCAGACCATCTGCTGGGCGGTGAACATGGCGAAATTGAGGTAGCCGAGCAAGGTCGCCACCAGCGCGGCGAAGATGCTCAGGTAGCCGCCCAGGCGCGCCACGATCAGCCAGCCACTGCGCGGCGCACGCGGCGAGCGGCCGCTGTTGGTGCTCTCCGCTTCCGCCTGCGCGGCTTCGGCCGCACGGCGTCGATGCAGGCCGGCCAGGGTCGCCAGCATGCTCATGATCAACACCACGTAGGTCAGTGCGATCAGGCCGTCCAGGGTCACCGTGCCCACCGCCGAAGTGCGCGCAGCGCGATTGACGTCGCGCAGCAGCATGGTCAGCCAGGTCAGGCTGGCCGCGCCCCAGGCAAAGCGGCGCAGGCGGGCGGCGGCGACATCATCGATGTCCAGCAGGCGCCAGGTCGGCCGTGATGGCACCAGCAGGCTGGCTGCCACGGCACCGATGAAGGCCGCCACGAAGGTGGCGACGACGAACATGTCGGCCACCGATTCCAGCCGCGGTGCGATCGCATCGATTGCCCGCAGGCTGGCCACCAGTACCGTGGCCGCCAGCCCCGGCAGCAAGGTGCCGACCAACAGCAGCCACACCGCAAGACCGGTGCGACGCAGGCGTCCGTCCGGGGCACGTTCGGAAGCAGCGTAGCGGCGACCAAGGTGGCGCAACCAGATGCGCAGCGGGAACAGCATCAGCAAGGCCAGCGCCGCGCCCAGCAGCGGCATGCCCCAGCCCTGCTTGCCGGCCGCCTTCAGCAAGGCATCGTGGGCCTGGCGGTACAGCGATTGGAAGCGCGCAAGATCGTCCGGCACATGCTCGCCGAACTCACGCCACAGGGCCGGCGACAACGGCGAGGCCACCTTGCGGCCCATCTGCTCGCCAAACTGCTGGGCGCGCATCTTCTCGATGGCTTCGTTGGCCTGCTTGGCCTCCTCCGCCAGCAGCTTGCCGCGCTTGATGTCGGCATCGATCTGGCTGCGCTGCTGGTCCAGCAGCTTGCGCTGGCGGGCAATACCGGAATCTTCCCCGCCCTCGGGTGCCGGCCCCAGCTGCTCGATGCGGGCATCGAGCTGGGTCAGCTCCGGCTGCAGCGCGGCGACGCTGGCCTCGGCCTCGCGCTGCGCCTGGCTGGCACGCTCGGCCAGGGTTTTCAGGGTTTCCGGTGCATCGGCATCGGTGACCGCGCGTTTGACCGCCGCCACCGCGCGCGAGGCCTGTTCGATACGGGTCTGCGGACTGCTATCGGCCGCCGCACCATCGGGCGCAGCCCAAGCCACATTGCTGGCACCCAGGCCAAGTAGGAGGACAAACAACAGCGCGCGCAGCGGATGCGAAAAACGATGGGCAGGCAAGACGGAGCACCGGGTCGCGCGGACCACCGCGCCTGCCCGGAACTATATGTCAGTGCGTGTTCACTTCCTGCAAAAACACGTCACGGTACTCAGTATTCCAGTGCCAGTTCGACGATATGGTGGCGGTTGAGCTCGTAGATTTCCTGGAACTCGTCCTCGGTCAATTCGGCCGGTGCATAGACCGCCACCGGCTCCCACACCTGGGTCGTCGGTCGTGGCTGGCGCGGCCCGGCCCGCAGGGCGAAGCCCTGGCCGTCGTAATGGACCACCTCCGGCAACTGCTCCCAGCGTTCGCGTGCATAGCGGTTCTGCCCCTTGAGCAGGATCACGACAAACATGGCGGACTCCCGTCTTCGGATGGCGACAGCCTAGCGCAGCCATGTTTGCCTGGCGCGAAGGCCGCTTCGCGCATGAATGCAGGCCTTCAGGCAACGGCGAGACGACCTCCCGGGCACGGGCGCTTAACCATTGCTGCCTTATAGCTGGACCCCCGACGCAGCCGCCTGCGTGAACGCCAGAGAGGTTTTCCATGCATCAACACCCTGAGCTCGCCACCGTTCCCCAGGTGGACCTGCAGCGTTACCTGGGTACCTGGTACGAAGTTGCACGCCTGCCCATACGCTTTGAACCCGAAGATGCCACCGACGTCACCGCCCACTACTCGCTCAATGAGGATGGCAGCGTACGGGTGCAGAACCGCTGCCTGCGCGGCGGCAACCTGGAAGAAGCCATCGGCCAGGCCAAGCCGGTCGACGACACCAACAGCCGCCTGGAAGTCAGCTTCCTGCCCGAAGGCCTGCGCTGGATTCCCTTTACCAAGGGCGACTACTGGATCATGCAGCTGGACGCGGCCTATACCACTGCCCTGGTCGGCAGCCCTGACCGCAAATACCTGTGGTTGCTGGCACGCCTGCCGCAGATGGATGCCACCACCCGCGACCACTACATCGCCTATGCGCAGCAGCAGGGCTTTGATACCGCAGCACTGATCCACACGCCACATACCGGCCACCCTACCGCCGGCTGAGCGGCGGCCCCCGCGATGACCGGAGCTGTGCATGGACCTGAAAAGCGGCTATCCGTTCTGGGCCATCAAGAATGGCCTGATGCACGCCTTCCCCGCGCTGCGGCGGGACCTGCGCTGTGAGGTGGCGGTGATCGGCGGTGGCATTACCGCTGCCCTGATTGCCGACCAACTGGTGTGCCACGGCCACGATGTCGTCGTCATCGAGCAGCGCGACATCGGCTGGGGTTCCACCGCCGCCAGTACGGCGCTGCTGCAGTATGAGATCGATACGCCATTGCGCGAGCTGGCCAAACGCCATGGCATCGACGCCGCACTGCTGGCCTATCGCGCCTGCGCGCAGGCCATCGACGAACTGCAGGCGCTGGCCGAGCAGGTCCGCGGCGTGGATTTTCAAAGCACCCTGAGCCTGTACTACGCCAGCCGCCGCGGCCATCTGCGGACGCTGCTGGAGGAATACGAACTGCGCGAACGGCATGGCTTCGCAGTGGAGTGGCTTGATGCCGACGGTGTTGCCGAGGAATACGGTTTCGCCGCACCCGGCGCCATCCGCAGCACGCCGGCCGCGCGCATGGATCCCTATCGCATGACCTACCGTCTGTTGACGCGGCTGTTGGCACAGGGCGCGCAGGTCTACGACCGCAGCAGCGTGACCTCGGTAACGACCGGCACCCGCCGGGTCCAGCTGCGCACCACCCACGGCGTGCAGGTCGACTGCGAGCATCTGGTGGTCGCCTCCGGCTACGCCGCCCAGGACTGGCTGAAGCAGCGCGTGGCACGCAACCGCAGCAGCTATGCCGTCGTCACCGATCCACTGCCGCCGGCCCTGCTGGGACCGCTGCGCACTACCTTGATGTGGGAGACCGCCCGCCCCTATCTCTACCTGCGCAGCACGGCCGACAACCGCCTGCTGGTGGGCGGCGAGGACGACGCGATCGATCTGCCAGCGCGCCGGGATGCGCAGGTGGATCGCAAGGCCGCGCGCCTGCTCGCCAAACTGCGCCGCCTGTTCCCGCAGCTGACCGTCCAACCCACCTTCGCCTGGGCCGGCACCTTTGCCGAAACCGAAGACGGCCTGCCCTTCTTCGGTGCCCACCCACAGTGGGGGCCGCGCGTGCATTTCGCCATGGCCTATGGCGGCAACGGCATCACCTATTCGATGCTGGGCGCCGGCCTGATCCGGGCTGCCATCGAAGGCCGCCGGCACCGCTTGGCGGAACTGTTCTCCTTCCGGCGCCTGAGCTGAAAGTTCCCCGCCGGCGACGGCTATCGACAGCCATCGTTCAACGCTTTTCTGTTAGCGTCCGTGTTGCCCGCCAGCACGGCGTGGTCCCAGTTCCGGAGCGCCTGCAACATGATCCGCACATCCCTGATCGCCGTCCTGTTGTTGGCCCCCGCCCTTGCCATGGCGCAGGATGATGCCACCAGCGCCGCAGGTGGCCTGGACCTGAGCGTGCCGCAGGCGCCGCTGCGTTACCTGGGCGAAACGTACAAGGGCGATGCACCGGGCACTTATTACGGCGACCACAGCGGTCGCGGGTTGGCCAAAAAAGACAGTCCTGGCGCCGAGGTAATGGATGACAAACTGCAGGTACATGGCGCGGTCAGCGCCGGTATCGGCTATTCCAAGGCCTACGGCAACAGCAATTGGCAGGCCGTGGACCTGAACGTGGGCAAGAACTACAACACCGACGAAGGCCAGAGCCGACGGGTGAACCTGAACATCCACATGAGCAAGAGCGAAGGCCCCGGCCCCTATGGCTACGGCCCTTACGGCCCCGGCCCGGGTTTTGGCCCCGGTCCCTGGGGCGGCTGGTAAGCCCAGCCCCACCTACTTCTGGGGTGACTGGTACGCCCGCCAAGGCGGCCATTTAGCGGCCGGCGTGCATCCACAGGCAATCCAGCGCATCCAGCGCGATGTGCACCAGCAGGCCGATGCCGAACAGGCGGGTGCGCCTGGGCACGGTCAATCCCGCGTAGACCACGATGGCTGGCGCCGTATGCAGGGGATGGAAGCCGATGCTGCAGCGGTCGGGCGCATAGATGGGATCGGCCAGCAGGTGGTCCAGGTCGATCACCCAGCCCAGCAGCAGCAACAGCCAGGCCTTGCCGAACTGCGGCCGCCAGAACAGCCAGGCCAGCAACGCCGGCACCGCCAGATGCAGGCACAGGTGCAGGATCGCGCGTGAACTCATTGCCGGCCCGCCAACGACAGTGCGGCAGACCGGGGCCTTACGGGCTGCACGGGAACGGGGACGTGTGGGAGCATGCGGGCGGACTTTGCTGAACCAGCCCCGATTGTAGGCTGGGGGCTCGCCAGTGCGGCGTTACACTATGCCCCCGCCGGCATCTCCGCCGCGGTGGTTCCGGAGTGGCAATGATCAACAACGACGTACTGCGCAGCATCCGCTACATGCTCGACCTCAGCGACAGCATGGTGGTGGACACCATCCATCTGGCCGATTCCAGCTTTGAAGTGGATGCGGCACAGGTGCACGATTTCCTGCGCAAGGACGACGAGCCGTTGTTTGAAGCCTGCCCGGACGCGGTACTGTCGCGCTTCCTGGACGGCCTGATCTACCACTACCGTGGCCGCGACGAATCGCAGCCGCAGCGTCCGCCGGAAAAGCGCATCACCAACAACATCGTACTGAAGAAGCTGCGCGTGGCCTTCGAACTGAAGGACGTGGACATGCATGCGATCTTCGAAAGCGCCGGCTTCCCGATGTCCAAGCCGGAGCTGTCGGCACTGTTCCGCCAGCCCGACCACAAGAACTACCGCGAATGCGGCGACCAGGCCCTGCGCAACTTCCTCAAGGGCCTGACCCAGCGCGTACGCCCGGCGTAAAGCGACTGTGAGATGTGGGAGCGACAGCTCCCTTGTGGGAGCGACAGCTCCCTTGTGGGAGCGGCGTAAGCCGCGAAGCTGACAATGCATGCGCGCCGGAGAGTCTCTTCGGGCGGTATGGCGTTGACCGCTGCTTCGGCACTAACTGTGGCTTCGCGGCTGATGCCGCTCCCACAAGCGCTGCAAGAGCCGCGAGACCCGAATCAGTCTGACCGTTTACAGGATGCGGTACACCCGCGCCTTCGGCAGGTCTTCGTCCACCTGCAGGAACCAGCGCCCGGCGATACCCGGAATCACGTCGATTTCCGGTGACTGCAAGGCAGTGCGCAGGCGCATCTGGCCTTTGAGCACTTTCCATTGCTGGCCGTTGGCCAGCACGAATACCGTGCCTGGCCCCCAACCTTCCACCGTTCCCTGCACGCTGCTGTGCACAGGGCCTTCTTCCAGGCCGATCTGCATGGGCGCAGGTGGGGGTGTGGCAGCGGCCGCTGTGACCGACGCAGTTTCGCTGAGCATGCGGTTGAGCAGCTGCAGCTGCTGCGCGCTCAGGCCGACCTGCTGCAGCTGTTCGGCACTCAGGCGCTGCTCCAGTGGCAGGTAGTCACGCTGCTGGCTCCAGGCCAACGGGGGTGTCGACAACAGCATTGCGGCGAGCAGCAGGCGGGTTTTCATTCTCAAGGTCCTTCCGGCCGGTGCCGGTTGAGGCGCACTTTGCTGCAGTTTGGTTGCAGTGGTGTTACATGAAGCAAAGCAAGAGCTTGCCCTCACCCCAGCCCCTCTCCCGTAAACGGGAGAGGGGCTAGTGCACTGCGAGCGCAAGCAATACGAGCCCCTCTCCCGCGTGCGGGAGAGGGGTTGGGGTGAGGGGAGGCTTCCAGCTGAAGATCTCAACCCCAAACCTTCGGCAAAAGAAAAGGCCCGGCATAGCCGGGCCTTCCTTCGCAGCATCACGCCAAAGCGTCAGCGCGTATTACCAGCTGAAGCGCGGACCCACGGTCCACTGCTTGTCACCGTTGTTGAACATCTTGATGTCGCCATTGATGCCCCAGTTCTGGTTCAACTTCACCTGGCCACCGAGACGGCCATAGAAGTCGCCTTCCGGGCTGATGCCGTGCTTCTTGCTGAAGTCTTCGTAGCCAGCCATTGCGTACACTTCGGCGTGCTTGCCGAATGCGGTGCGGATGCCGGCTTCAGCGCTGTAGCCGTTGAAATCCAGGCCCTGGGCGAACTTCTCGTCGTACTTTTCGTAAGCCGCACGAGCAACGAAGTCGGTGGTCGGCGCGATTTCCTTGTTGAAGCCAGCGCCAACGCGCCACTGCTCGATATCAAGGTTGGTGTGCGAGATTTCCTGGCGGGTGTATTCGCCGAAAGCATGGAAGTTCGGCAGGAACGCGTAGGAACCCTTTACGCCCCAACCTTCGGCCTTGCCGTCAGCCGAGGTCTTGGCGTAATCGGCTTCGGCATAGTTGTAGGACAGGCCGTCAGCGGCCGAAGCGGCGAACGGGAGGGCGGCAACCAGCGCCAGGGCAATCAACGAAGTCTTCATGGGGTACTACCTCTGCATTACTGAGCTTGATGGCACGACAGCAAACAGCTGTCTGCGTCCGGATGTAAGTTTTCCGTTAGACGCCCCAACAAACCCTGAAACCGCCCCTGCAATAAAACGCCGATTTTTGGCTTTTATTAAGGCGTTTTCTGGCACGCGCGGCGCGCGTGCACTTTGCATCTCGTTCATTTTCACGATTGCGCGCAATAATCAACGGGCGCGCTTGCCCGCGGAGACGCCGCCAAAGGTGGTTGGCAATGCGCTGTCGTGCAACGGCACGCCGGTCTCGATATCACGCAGGATCGGGCAATCCGGGCGGTCATCGCCGGCGCAGCAGTTGGCCAGCGCCTGCACGGTCTGCACCATGCCCTGCAGCTCGGTGATGCGTTGTTGCAGTACCTGCACGTGCTCCAACGCCATGCGCTTGACGTCGCCGCTGTGCCGCGAGCGGTCGCGCCACAGTTCCAGCAGTTCGCCGATGCGCTCCACGCTGAAACCCATGTCACGCGAGCGTTTGATGAAACCCAGCGTATGGATGTCGCGTGGCGCGTACAGGCGATATCCCGCATCGGTACGCGCAACCGGCCCGATCAGGCCGATATCCTCGTAGTAGCGGATCATCTTGGCGGAAATGCCGGAGGCCTTGGCGGCCTGGCCGATGTTCATGCCTTCTTCCATCGTCATCACTCCTCAGGCCTGCATCTGCGGGGCACGAAAACGCTTCAGGCGCAGCGCGTTGCCCAGTACGAACACCGAGGAAAGCGCCATCGCACCGGCCGCGAACACCGGCGACAGCAGGATGCCCCAGACCGGGTACAACACGCCGGCCGCGACCGGAATCAAGGCCGCGTTGTAGACGAAGGCCCAGAACAGGTTCTGGCGGATATTGCCCATCGTCGCCTTGCTCAGCGCAATGGCATTGGGCACGCCCTGCAGGCTGCCGGACATCAGCACAACGTCAGCGGCCTCGATCGCCACGTCGGTACCGGTGCCGATCGCCAGGCCAACATCGGCTTCGGCCAGCGCCGGTGCGTCGTTGATGCCATCGCCTACATAGGCCAGGCGGCCGTGCTCAGCCTTGAGCCGGCGCACCGCATCGACCTTGCCTTCCGGCAGCACTTCGGCAACCACTTCGTCGATGCCGAGCTGGCGCGCGATGGCCTCGGCGGTGCGGCGGTTGTCGCCGGTGATCATCGCCACCTTCAGGCCCAGCGCATGCAGGCTGGCGATGGCGGCACGGGTATCGGACTTGATCGGGTCGGAGACGGCGATGATGGCTGCCAGGCGACCATCCAGCGCCGCGTACAGGGGGCTCTTGCCTTCTTCGCCCAGACGCTGCGCATCGGCGGCGAACACCGCCACATCCAGACCGAGCTTCTGCATGAAGCGATCAGCGCCCACTTCCACGCGCACGCCATCCACAGTCGCACGCACACCGTAACCAGTCACCGATTCGAAGGCATCCACGGCCGGCAGCTGCAGGTTTTCCTGCTGCGCGGCGGTGACGATGGCGCGGGCAATCGGATGTTCCGAGCGGTCTTCCACTGCCGCCACGCGCGCCAGCACATCACTGCGCTGGAAGCCCTCGGCCAGCTGCAGGTCGGTCAACAGCGGGCGGCCTTCGGTCAGCGTGCCGGTCTTGTCCACCGCCACAACCTGCGCTTCCTTCAACAGTTGCAGCGCCTCGCCCTTGCGGAACAGCACGCCCAGCTCGGCGCCACGACCGGTGCCGACCATGATCGAGGTCGGCGTCGCCAGCCCCATCGCACACGGGCAGGCAATGATCAGCACCGCCACCGCGTTGACCAGACCAAAGGTCAGCGCCGGTTCGGGGCCGAATATCAGCCACACCGCGAAGGTCAGCAAGGCCAGGCCCATCACGATCGGCACGAAAACCAGGGTGATGCGATCGACCAGCGCCTGGATCGGCAGCTTGGCGCTCTGCGCCTGTTCCACCAGGCGGATGATCTGCGCCAGCACGGTCGCCCCGCCGACGGCGGTGGCACGCACGCCGAGCGCGCCGGTCTGGTTGACGGTACCGCCAATGACGTTGCTGCCCGGCGCCTTCTGCACCGGCACCGGCTCGCCGCTGATCATGGATTCATCGACATAGCTGTCGCCATCGATGACCTCGCCATCCACCGCGATGCGCTCGCCCGGACGCACTTCGATCACGTCACCACTGGCGATCTGCTCCAGCGGCAGCTCGACCACGCTGCCATCGCGACGCACGCGCGCGGTCTTGGCCTGCAGCTTGAGCAGGCGCTTGATCGCCTCGGAGGTGCGACCCTTGGCCTTGGCCTCCAGCACGCGGCCGAGCAGGATCAGGGTGACGATGACTGCGGCGGCCTCGTAGTAGACGTTGACGGTGCCGGCCGGCAGCAGCCGCGGCAGGAAGGTCGCCACCAGCGAGTAACCATAGGCCGCCAAGGTGCCGACGGCGACCAGTGAGTTCATGTCCGGCGCGGCACGCAGCAGGGCCGGGATGCCCTTCTGGTAGAAACGGCGGCCCGGGAACACCAGCACCAGCGTGGCCAGCACGAACTGCAGCAACCAGCTGTTCTGGGTGCCCAGCGTGCTGGCGATGAAGTGATGGAAGGCCGGGATCAGGTGCCCGCCCATTTCCAGCAGGAACACCGGCAGGCTGAGTGCCGCCGCGATCCACAGGTCCCGCTTGAGCACACGCAGGTCGTCGGCATGGCGCTGTGCCTGCTGGTCCTCGTTGCTGCCGGCACTGCCGATCACGCTGGCCGAGTAGCCGGCTTTCTCGACGGCCGCCAGCAGTGCGGCCGGATCGGCTGCGCCCTGCACGCTGGCGCGCTCGGTGGCCAGGTTGACGCTGGCCGACTGCACGCCAGGCACCGCCTTCAGCGCGCGCTCGACGCGGCCGACGCAGGACGCGCAGGTCATGCCTTCGATCAGCAATTCCTGCGCGGCGGGGGCGCTGACCTCGTAGCCGGCCTTGTGTATCGCCTGCACCAGCGCCTCACGCGGCACACTGCCGTCGGTCTGCACGCTGGCGCGTTCGGTGGCCAGATTGACGCTGGCCTGGCTGACCCCGGGAATGGCCTTGAGCGCACGCTCCACCCGCCCCACGCAGGAGGCGCAGGTCATGCCTTCGATCATCAGATCTTCGGTGGCAGGGCCCGATTTCTGCTTGCCCGGACTGGCGATGCTGCTCATCGGCACGTCTCCATTTCGACTGTTGGAGGCACCTTAAAGCTTCCAACGATGGCAGGGTCAAGCGCTCTTTATCGCTTGACCTTCCCATCGTGGCAAGCTGCAAGCTGGCTCCCACCCCAACGGAGAAACCCCATGAAACTGCATATCGAAAGCATGACCTGCGGCGGCTGCGCACGCAGCGTGACGGCCACCATCAAGGACGTGGACCCGGCCGCCACGGTCGACATCGACCTGCCCGGCAAGAACGTCAAGATCGAGTCCAGCCTGCCGGTGGAAAGCTTCACCAAGGCACTGGAGGAAGCGGGCTTCCCGCCGCGGTAAGCACCACGTTCATGATCTGTGGTTTGTGGGAGCGGTGTAAACCGCGAAGCTGATGAAGCACCAGATCGCGGCGTTCCGGGACGGTCATGGATTGTCGGCTTCGCGGTTTACACCGCTCCCACAAAACCATCAGCCCCAACGTCCTCTCAGCGCGCGCGTTTCCACACTTCGCGCTCGACCCGGCGCTCGCCGTCCCAGCGCTCCAGCGTCCACACATCGCCTTCCAGGGTGTAGCGGAAGCTGTAGCTGCCGCCGTTTTCCAGCGGATACGACGCCATCAACGGCGTCTCCACGTACTGCCCGTCCCCACTGCGATAGGTGCCCGAGCCGCCGGCCCAGAACTTGCCATCGCTGGTGGTGGTGAAGGCAAACCGGCCATCGGCCAATATCTTGGTGCCGGCCAGCTTCTGGCTGGCGTAATCCACCACCGCCCCTTCCGGGTTGACGAACTCCCCGGACTGCAGCTGCCAGGCGCCCTGCAGACCTTCAGCGCCCTGCACGCTGGCGGCACCCAACATCATTGCAACGGTGGCGAAAGAACGCAGCAGCATCGGCAAGTCCTGATCGGGATGGGCCCGCATTGTGCGCATTCTCGCTGCCTGCGCGCCAATATCGGTTCATTGGCAACCTTTGCCGTAGCGCTATGATTGCCGCATTACAGGAATCAACGGCGGCGACAACGTGCAGACCCTACTCACCCCGGTATCGATTGGCGAACTGATCGACAAGATCACCATCCTCGAAATCAAGGCCGAGCGCATCACCGACACCGCCAAGCTGGCCAATGTGCGCACCGAGCTGCAGGGCCTGTGGCCACTGTGGCTGTCGCAGCAGGAAGCGCGCCCGTCGCTGGCCACGCTCAAGGACCAGCTCAAGGCCATCAACGAGCGCATGTGGGAGATCCAGGACCGCCTGCGCGAGAAGGAAGCGGCGCAGGATTTCGGCGCGGAGTTCATCACCCTGGCGCGCGGCGTTTACGGCACCAATGGCGAGCGCATCGTGGTCAAGAACGAGATCAACCGCGTGGCCGGTTCGGCGCTGGTTGAAGAGAAGCAGTACCAGGGCGAGTAAGTCGCTGAGCCCCCTCCCTTTCGCGCAGCGAAGGGGGGGGTGGGGAGGGGTGCTCTTGGCAACAACCTCAAAGCCTCAAGCAAAAGCCACCCCCCTCCCAGCCTCCCCCTTGGCTGCGCCAAAGGGGAGGAGCAAGGCACTAGGCCCCCTCCCTTTCGCGTAGCGAAGGGGAGGGTTGGGGAGGGGTGCTCTTCGCAACAACCTCAAAGCCTCAAGCAAAAACCAACCCCCTCCCAGCCTCCCCCTTGGCTACGCCAAAGGGGAGGAGCAAGGCACTGGCCCCCTCCCTTTCGCGTAGCGAAGGGGAGGGTTGGGGAGGGGTGCTCTTCGCAACAACCTCAAAGCCTCAAGCAAAAACCAACCCCCTCCCAGCCTCCCCCTTGGCTGCGCCAAAGGGGAGGAGCAAGGCACTGGCCCCCTCCCTTTCGCGTAGCGAAGGGGAGGGTTGGGGAGGGGTGCTCTTCGCAACAACCTCAAAGCTGCAAGCAAAAAGCCAACTCCCTCCCAACCTCCCCCTTGGCTACGCCAAAGGGGAGGAGCAAAGCCAGGCTTGGCGCAAAACGCTTAGAACGCTATCTGCGCCCACACGCCGGCTTCATGGCTTTCCAGCGACTTCGTCGCCGTTTCCTGCTTCAGCTGCTTGCCCACGGCGGCCAGCCGCAGGTGCTTGTTCGGTTTCCATTCCACGCCGACCATGTGGTACCGCTCGCGGGTGCGCGGATCGATGTCCAGACTCATCCGGGTCTCCTCGTGGCGGCTGAACACAGCGTACTGTGGACTCAGCTGGTAGCTGCCCCACACCGACCAGCCACGCTGGTCATCGCTGCCCGGCTTGACCACCCGGGTCCAGTCTTCCGCACGGAAGTACTGGGCGCCGATCCGCCCCCGCTCCCCCACCCAGCTGGCCATCGCATTCCAGCGCTGGGCAGTGTGCTCACGTGGTCGATCACCCGCATCCAGCGCGCGGGTACCGCGGTAGCCGCCCAGCGCCAGCTCAACACCCTTGGCCGGTGCCCAGCCCACCCGTGCCTCGACGTCCGGGCGCTTGCCCAGACGCGGCTTCTGGTAGCCACCACCGGTGACCACCGAAGCGGCATAGGTGAAGTCGCCGCGGGTGTACTGGCCGTGCACGCCGTAATCGGCCGCGTTGCCCATCTTGCTGCGGGTGATCAGGGCACCATCGACATAGCGGTAACCATCACGCGCCGACTCCTGCTGGATCCACGGCAACGGCGCATTGCCCAGCCGCAGCCAGTTGCCCTTGCCGAAGCTGCGCTGCAGATAGGCGTGGCGCAGCCACACGTCGGTAGGATCACTGTTGCGCAGCCACTGCACATCGGTGGTGACCTGCGCCGACCACTGCGCGTTGAAACGGTGGTCGACGGTGATGAAGGTACGCTTCAGATCCAGCGCCAGACCTTCATCGTCGGTGACCACGCCATCACGATCCAACTGGCTGGCGTTGACGAAGATCTGTGCCGACACCTTGGTGGCCGGCGCGGCGTCCTGCGCCCAGGCAACTGCCGGCAGACAAAGCACGGCCACTGCGCTGGCTACTGCATTTCGGGATACAAACGGCATCACAACTCTCCTGGTGCCAGCCGGGACTGGCGGTTTGCGATCAATCGGGTATGTCTTTGGCCTGCGGTCTGGCTGCGCGGCACTCGGAAAACACGTGTCTCCGGCCGTTGCTTCGGGCTCGCCCGTCCCCTGCGCTGACGACGGCGGCAGGCGCCGAACCGAGGGGACGATGCAATGTTCGAAGGCTGTCCGCCGCTGCCCGTGGGCAGCTTGCCGGCACCACCCGTGAACGAGGCGTTCTCCCATAACGGCAGCGACAGCCATTCATTGAACGCCGTTGTGGCCTTGCCCGCGGCATGGCGTGCCATGACTGCCATGGGGAGACAACCATCAAGCCCCTCCCTTCGGCTGACAGCGCCATCCGGCCTGCCCCAACGCATTCCGCCAAGCTCGTTCATGTTTCCTGCCCTGCACGAAGCAGGTCCATTGTGGGCAAGCCGGGGCGCACTGGCCCTGATGATTATCAACCTCGCGGTGATCTGCCGTTCGCAGGAATTTGGCGCGGCCGAAACATTGCCCGGCGCAGAATCGATGTTGCCTGTTACCGCTGTTTCACCAAAGACGGCCCCACGCCGCCCGTCCCACGAGGCCCGCCATGTCCTACGTTGATGGTTTCCTGGCCGCCGTGCCGCTGGCCAACAAGGCCAGGTTCATCGAGCACGCCCATATTGCCGATGCGCTGTTCATCGAATTCGGCGCCCTGCGTGTGACCGAATGCTGGTCCGACGATGTGCCACACGGAACCCTGACCGATTTCTACCGTGCCGTGCAGGCCCGGGACGATGAAGCCGTGGTGTTCTCATGGATCGAGTGGCCAGACAAGGCCACCCGTGACATCGGCATGCGCAAGATGATGGAAGACCCGCGCATGGATCCGGCGACCAATCCGATGCCGTTCGACGGCAAGCGGCTGGTCTACGGCGGTTTCCTGCCGGTAGTGCACCTGGGCGAGTAAACCGCTGCGCAGAATGCGCAACGGCGTAGCCCGGGTAAGCGCAGCGCACCCGGGGCCTATCTGCGCAAGAGCGGCAAGACTGTGTGGATTTCCTTCCCCGGGTGCACTGCGCTTACCCGGGCTGCGAAACTGCTGTGAGCGTGCAGGAGCGGGGGAAGAGCGCCGCTGACCCCGCGGTCAGCGCCCGCCCCCCAGCACGAGGATCATCACCAACAGGCCGACCACAGCACCCAGCACCGCGAAGAAAATCTTCCACGCGCTGTAAGGGCGTTCGCCTGCCAGTTGCCCGGTATAGCCATTGGCCAGCATCTGGAAGCTGCGCCTGCCGTAGGTGTAACTGACCAGCCATACCGGCACCAGGATGTGTTTGAAGGTGCGCCTGCTGTAATCGGCCTGCACGCGCAGGTTGCGCTGGGTGTCGCCAGGCACCTGCTCGGAACACAGGCGATGCGTCTGCGCCTGCATCTGTTCCTCACCCTGCTCCGCAGCCTGACGCAGATCCACCTGGTAGCGCTCCACCGTCCACCCGCGCACGAACTCGGGCGAGTACGGCTTCAGGTCGCTGGTGGTCGGAAAGCGCCCGATCTTGGCCAGCAGTTCCGGATGCACGCCTACCGTGCCCGGCACCAGTTCATCATCGAAGAAATGCTGCAGCGAGCCGGATGCGGGTTCCCAGCGTATGCGGCGTTCCTGCCGGGTCTGGGTGTTCCCCTGGGAATCGCGGTAACTGACGGTGACGTAATAGTAGTAGCCGGCCTCGGCGGTCCAACGCGCCGCAACATGCGCGTCAAACGTCCAGTAAGGCAGGTAGACGCCCTTGAGCGTATCGGTCAACGCCGCGCGCTTGAGCTTGCTCGGCGCAAACCAGCGCGTGCCGTACCACCGGCGGATGCTGTCACGTACCTGGCCATCACTGATCTGGAACGGCAGCACGCTCTGCGGGGTAATCGCATCACCCAGCGATTCATGCGCGATGATCGAGGGCGAGCCGCAGAATTCGCAGCGGTCGGCCACCTTACCATCGACGAACACCGAGATCGCATGGCAGCTCTGGCATTGCACCTCGCGGGGCTGTGCACCGTAACCGCGTTGTTCGGCCGGGGTTGCCGCCATGCTCTGCAGCATGCCAACCACGCCGCCTTGCGGTAACGGTGGCAGCGGAGGCGGAAGGGCTTCCTCCGCCTGCAGCCGCTGCAAGGCGGCCAGCAGGTCCTGCTCGACCACGCCGGCGCTGCCATCGCCCACGCCTTCGGCCGCCGCCGACAGCGGCACGATGGTGCCGCAGTAGGGACAGGCCAGGGCTTGCTTGGTGGCGTTCCATTGCAGGTCCCCGCCGCATTCCGGGCAGGGGTGTTTGCCAACTGTTGCGTTGTTCATCAGCCGCGCAGGAACTCTTCCAGTGCCGAGCGCGCAATGCGGGTGGCATTGCCGATCTTGCGTGCCTTCAGCTCACCGGCGGCAATCGACGCCATCACGTCCTCGACCGACACCGACAAAGCCTGCGCGGCCTGCTCGGGGGTCAGTACGTCCAGCGCCGGCGCATCCGTGCCGGCAGCCGGCAACGGCGGCGGCACCGCCGGACCGGGCACCACCGGCGCACCGGTCTGCATGTTGCGCATCATTTCCTGCGCCATGCCGAAGCCCATCGCCATCTGTGCCGGCACCGCGGCGGCAGCGGCACCTTCACCACCCTCGCCCATGCCATGGCCCATCTGGTACTTCACGTAGTCGTTGAGGTTGCCGATCACGCCCATGCTGGAGCGCTTGTCGATGGCCTGCTCCACTTCCGGTGGCACCGACACGTTTTCCAGGATGAAGCTGGTGATCTCGATGCCGTACTTGCCGGACATGGCCGGGTTGATGATCGGCAGCAGCGCCTCGCCCAGCTCGGAGTAGCGCGCCGCCACATCCAGCGCCGGCACGCCGGCCTTGGCCAGGGCTTCGGTGAACACGCTGACGATGCGCGAACGCATGGTGTCGGCAAATTCGTCCAGGCGGAAATTCTGGTCGGTGCCGGCCACTTCCTTGAGGAACTTGGGCGGGTCGACGATGCGGAAGTCGTAGGTACCGAAGGCGCGCAGGCGGACCACGCCGAAATCGGCGTCACGCATCATCACCGGATTGGCGGTGCCCCATTTGTTGCCGGTGAACAGGCGCGTATTGAGGTAATAGACATCGCACTTGAACGGCGACTCGAAACCGTACTTCCAACCCAGGATGGTGGACAGCACCGGGATGTTCTGGGTGCTCAGGGTGTGCTTGCCGGGGCCGAACAGATCGGCGTACTGGCCGGCGGCGACAAACTGCACCATCTGCGATTCGCGCACGATCAGCTGCGCGCCGTTCTTGATCTGGCGGTCCTCGTCGGGCCAGCGGTAGGACAGCGTGTCACGCGAGTCATCGGTCCATTCGATGATCTCGATCAGTTCCTTCTTGATGAAGTCCAGAATGCTCATGCTCGGTCCCTAGTCGACAAGGCTGTGATTCTACGGCGGGAATGTTAAGAACGCGCGTGACGCCACGCAGACATGACTGGGCGCAGCATGGCCGCATCTTCCGGACCCGCAGGTACGCCATGCGTGTACTGACCCTGTTGTTGACCACGCTGTTCGGACTGGCCCTGGCGATAGGCGGCGCCTGGTTGCTGGCCCTGCACGGCAGCCCGTTCTACCTGCTCAGCGGCCTGCTGCTGTTGGCCGTGGCCTGGGGCCTGTGGCGCCACCGACGCTGGCCGACCTGGTTGTACGCCGGTTGGCTGCTGGTGCTATTGAGCTGGTCGCTGTGGGAAGCCGGCCTGTACTGGTGGCCGCTGGCCACGCGCCTGGGCGTACCTGCCCTGCTCGGCCTGCTGATGGCCTTGCCGGCCTCGCGCCGTTCCAGCCCGCGCGGCTATACCGGCCCGGCCGGCTGGCCGGTGCTGCTGGCCTCGCTGGGGGTGGCGGCGGTGGCCTTCGCCGGCATCCCGCGGCATCTGCATGAGATCGATGGCCAGCTGCCGATGGAGATCGTCAACGCCACCCCGGCGCTGGGCGACACCCCGCAACCGGCAGGCGAATGGCAGGCTTACGGGCGCAGTGGCTATGGCCAACGCTACTCGCCGCTGACGCAGATCACCCCGGCCAATGTCGGCCAGCTGCAACTGGCCTGGCAGATGCAGACCGGCGACGTGCGCCTGCCGCAGGACGTGGGCGAGACCACCTACGAGGTCACCCCGCTGAAGATCGGCAATACCCTGTATCTGTGCACACCACACAGCCTGGCGTTCGCGCTGGATGCGGACAACGGCAAGGTGCTGTGGAAGTTTGATCCGGGTGCCGGCATGGAGCCGCAGCGCCAGCACCAGACCTGCCGCGGGCTGTCGTATTACACCGAGCCGGCTGCCAGCCCGCCTGTGGCAGCAACAAACGCGACCAGCTGCAGCAGCCGCGTGTTCCTGCCCAGCGCCGATGCCAAGCTGCATGCGCTGGATGCACAGACCGGCCAGCATTGCCCGGATTTTGGCAACAACGGCGTGCTCGACCTGCTGCACAACATGCCGTTCAAACAGGCCGGTTATTACTACTCCACCTCACCGCCACTGGTGGCCGGCGGCAAGGTCATCGTCGCCGGCGCAGTCAACGACGACTATGCGATCAACTCGCCCTCCGGGGTGATCCGCGCCTATGACGTGCACAGCGGCCAGCTGCTGTGGAACTGGGACTCGGGCAACCCCACCCAGACCGCGCCGCTGGATCCGAACAACCCCAACCAGGTCTACACCCCCAGCTCGCCGAACAGTTGGTCGGTAGCCAGTGCCGATGAAGCATTGGGCCTGGCCTACTTCCCGATGGGCAACCGCACCCCCGACCAACTTGGCATGTACCGCAGCCCGGCCGAGGAAACCTATGCCTCTTCGGTGGTGGCGCTGGATATCGCCAACGGGCAGGTGCGTTGGGTGCAGCAATTCGTCCATCACGACCTCTGGGACATGGATACCCCGGCGCAACCGGTGCTGCTGGACCTGGACCTGCCGCAAGGCCGCGTGCCGGCGCTGGTGCAGCCAACCAAACAAGGCGACGTGTATGTGCTGGACCGTCGTGACGGCAAACCCCTGCTGCCGATCAGCCAACGCACCGCACCACAGTACGTGGACATTCCCGGCCAGTTCGCCGCACCCACGCAACCTGCGTCGGCGCTCAGCTTCGAACCCGAACCGCTGCGCGAGGCCGACATGTGGGGCGCCAGCCTGATCGACCAGATGCTGTGCCGCATCCAGTACCGGCAACTGCGCTATGACGGCCGCTATACGCCGCCGACGTTGCAGGGCAGCCTGATCTATCCGGGCAACTTTGGCACCTTCAACTGGGGCAGCGTGGCGGTGGATCCGCAGCGGCAGGTGATGTTCGGCATGCCCACCTACCTGGCCTTCGTGTCGAAACTGGTGCCAAAGCAGCAGGCCAGTGGCCGTGCGATGAACAAGGGCGAGCATGGCCTCAATGAGAACAAGGGTGCCGACTACGCGGTGGAAATGACGCCTTTCATGTCGCCTATCGGCGTGCCCTGCCAGGTGCCGCCATGGGGCACGATCGCCGCCGCCGATCTGCGTACCGGCAAGATCGCCTACCAGCATCGCAATGGCACCATCCGCGATCTCTCACCTGTGCCGCTGCCGATACGCATCGGTGTACCCGGCATTGGCGGACCGATGCTGACCGCGAGCGGCGTGGCCTTCATGAGCGCAGCCACCGAAGACAACTTCCGCGCCTACGACCTGGCCAGCGGCAAGGTGCTGTGGGATGTGCGCATTCCGGCCGGTGGACAGGCCACGCCGATGACCTACCTCAACGGCCAGGGCGAGCAGATGGTGCTGCTGGTGGCGGGTGGTCATGGCTCGACCGGGACCAAGGCGGGCGATTATGTATTGGCGTACAAGTTGAAGAAGTAGGGGCTTCTACGAGTGGAGCGGGAGCAGAAGCACCCCTCCCCAACCCTCCCCTTGCCTTCGGCAAAGGGAGGGAGCGCAAGCAACAGCCCAGCGCTGCACGATCCGCCCCCTCCCTTGCGCAACGCGCAGGGGAGGGTTGGGGAGGGGTGCCTTTCGCGAGGAACCCGATCAGCCCAGATCAATCCGCGGCACGTCATACCACTCCGCATCCGGAAACCGCTTCAACACCCACTCCCGAATGAAGCCGCGGCTGTCCTCCGCAATCACCTCATCACAGCTGTCATCACGGCTGTTCCAGGCAACGCCATGCAACATGATCCCGCGCGCGGCAATCGCTTCCAACGACAACAGCGTGTGGTTGATCGAACCCAACCGCCCGGAGGTCACCAGCAGCACCGGCCAGCCCTTTTCGGCAACGTAATCAATCGTCAGCAGTTGCTCGGTCAGCGGCACCATCAAACCACCGGCACCCTCGATCAACACTGTCTCGTAGCGCTCACACAAGCGCGCTGTAGCGCTCTCGATTGCAGAAAGATCCAACGCCCTGTGCTCCAGCCGCGCGGCCAGATGCGGCGACGCCGGGTAGGCGAACAGCGCCGGCATCGTGGTGCCGTCACGGTCCTCCTCGAACAAGCCAGTGCCCATGATGCGCCGGTGCAGCAGGATGTCATCGGAAGCGGCCACGCAACCGGTCTGCACCAGCTTCTGGGTGATCACGTCCTGGCCCTGCTCGGACCATTGCCGGGCCAGCCAACCGGTCACCACGGTCTTGCCGATCTCGGTATCGATACCGCTGACAAAAACAATCTTGCCACTCATGCGCGCATATCCTCTTCCTGCAGGCTGGCCACCAGCGTGACCATGCCATCACACAGCTGCTGCAGCTGTGCATCATCGATTACAAACGGCGGCATCACATAGACCAGCCGACCGAACGGCCGGATCCAGATGCCATGCTCCAGCATCCGCTGCTGGATACGTTCCAGCCGCAGCGATGCCTTCAACTCGATCACGCCGATGGCCCCAAGCACGCGCACGTCGGCTACCTGCTGCAGGGCACGTGCAGGTGCCAGACTCTCTTCAAGACGACGCTCGATCGCCGCCACCCTGCCCTGCCAATCCTGCGACAGCAGCAGCTGTACCGAGGCCAGCGCCACCGCGCAGGCCAGCGGATTGGCCATGAAGGTCGGGCCATGCATGAACACGCCCGGCTCGGCACTGGCGATCACATCGGCAAGCTCGCGCGTGCACAGCGTTGCGGCGAGCGTCATGTAACCGCCAGTCAATGCCTTGCCGATGCACAGGATGTCGGGGCTGATGCCCGCATGTTCACAGGCAAACAAGCGCCCGCTGCGACCGAAGCCAGTGGCGATCTCATCGCAGATCAGCAGTACGTCGTGCTCACGGCACAAGCGTGCCAGCTCGCGCAGGTACTGTGGATGGTAGAAACGCATGCCACCCGCACCCTGCACCACCGGCTCGATGATGAAGGCGGCCAACTCATGGGCGCTTTCAGCGAACAGCTGCGCAAGCGGTGCGATATCGGCTGGGTTCCAGTCCTCGCCGAAGCGCGTCTGCGGCGCGGGCACAAAACGTCGAGTCGGCAGTGAACTACCGAACAAACCATGCATGCCGGTAACCGGATCGCAGACCGACATCGCGTTCCAGGTATCACCGTGATAGCCCGAACGCGTGGTGGCGATATTGCACTTGCCCGGCTTGCCGCGCGCCGCCTGGTACTGGATCGCCATCTTCAGCGCCACTTCCACCGACACCGAGCCGGAGTCCGCGTAGAAGATCGCGTCCAGCCCCTTGGGCACGATCTGCAGTAGCTGCTTGCCCAGCGCGATGGCCGGCTCGTGGGTAAGCCCGCCGAACATCACATGTGACATGCGGCCCAGCTGGTCAACCACAGCCTGGTTCAGCTGCGGATGGTTGTAGCCATGAATCGCGCACCACCACGAGGCCATGCCGTCGATCAGCCGGGTGCCATCCTCCAGCTGCAGCAGCACGCCATCGGCACGGGCAACCTTGAGCACCGGCACCGGGCCGCCCAGGGCGCTGTAGGGGTGCCACAGGTGTTCACGGTCGAATTGATCTGTCAGCATCGTTCAGTACAGCTCTCGCCGCGGGAAGGCGGCTTGCAGGGGGCGTACCTTACCGCTTGCGCGGCTGCCCTGCATGCATCAGCGGCAGCGGATCAAAGGGCCCATCGCCGCCGTAGATGCCGTAATGCAGGTGCGGCGGCGTACCGCGCGCATTGCCGCTGTCACCGACGAAGCCCAGCACATCCCCGGCCTGCACGATGCGCCCGTAGGCCAGCCCCGGCGCCCAGTCCTGCAGGTGCGCGTAGTAGTGCCGTTGCCCGGCCGGCCCGATCACCCATACCTGGCGCCCGCCCAGGCCACTGTCGCGCACCGCCGCAACCACGCCCGGGGTAGCGGCGACTACCGGCGTGCCGCGCTTGGCGAAGATATCCACGCCATGGTGTTTGCGCTCGCGTCCGCGCGGTGCGCCGAAGGTATCTGCAATCTGCCGCGGTTTGATGCCTTGCACCGGAACGGCTATCGCTGTTGGCGCCGGCAGGCGTGAAAGCTTCCAGCCTTCGCGGGCGACCACGCTGAACGGCTGTCGCCACAGCCAGCTGGCGGCCAAGGCCAGCACCATCAGCAACAACACGATACGTACGGCGCGCGGCCACTTGTTTCGTTCGGAAGAGTTCAAGATTCGCCCAAGCTGTGTGTTCGAGATGGCGCAAGCTAGCAGCAGCCAAGCTGACATTTCCAGCACTTTCTTGCTGCCGACCGCAGGCAACCATCACTTCAAATTCGCTTCACATTGGGCGCATATCCAGCACATGCAGTGCACCTAGAATTCGTCGCCACCCCGCCAACAAGCAGGCATTCCGAAGATGGACATTCTCTACTTCGTCGCGCGGACACCAGCACTGCCGGCGACGATGTATCTGCTGATCCTGGTTGCTGCTTGGTACTTCAGTCGATTGCTGTTCGATGCACTTTCCATCCTCGGATTCATTGGCTTGCTGATGGCTTTCCTGGCCAGCGACGGTGAAGCTGCCATGATCATTGCCGTTGCCGCGTGCACACACCTGTCGCTAAGCTTCGCCGGCAACAGGAAGCAACGTCGAAGCGAAATCAACAGCGAAGCAATTGCTCCCACCAACAAACCTTGAGCGCCCCGATGCAGGAGCGACGTCAGTCGCGAAGCGCGTAGATCGTGAGATCGCCGTTGGTTTGAGTGCCAACTGCTGCCAGCTTCGCGGCTCACGCCGCTCCTACAAGAGCGTGGCATCACGCTCATCTGAAAACCTCAGAACGATGCCTGCACCGCGGCCTCCCAGCGCGTGCCGGCGGCCTGCCCCCCAAACAGCTCACGTGCGTGCTGGTCGGTGAAATGCCCGCTCAGACGCAGCTCGACCGGCGCTGCCACTGCCCATATGGCGCTCAATTGGCCGTGCGCATAACCACCGCCAACCGCATCCTGCAGCTGGTACCAGCCGGCAGCGGTCTCCACCCGCAGGCGCGGTGACAGCGGCGCGCGCACGCCGACCTGGGTGTACAAACCATCCTGGCGGGTGCCCAGCGCCTCAGGCGACCAGCCCAAGGCCAGCCAATAGTTGTCCTTCCAGGTCAGCGTGGCATTGAGCTCGGTCCAGTTCAGATCGACCGTTGTCGCCGGATAGCGGTAGTGCAGCAGGTTGGCATCCAGTGCCCAGTCATCGGCCAGCTTGCCGTTCCAGCCGACAATGAAGTCCAGCTCGCTGCTGGCATGCGTTTCCGGTGCGAACTCCACACTGGAGCCGGACACAGCCGCATACACCCCGCTGTCGCCAGCCACACGGAAACCGGCCTGTACGGCAGCGTCACCCTGGCTTTGGGTGGAGCCGCGCCAGACATAGTCGCTGGTCAAGGCAGCGCTGCCGCTGGTGTCGATGGCCAGTGCATCCGCGCTGGCGACGAGTGCAATGAGGGCAGCGAAGTACAACGAAGAACGTGAGCGTTTCATGGGGTTTCCGAATGCGGCCACGCGAACTGCGCAGCGATGCGGAATTGTTCACGCGACGCCCATAAACCGGCGATGGCGACAAGCCGCGCGCCGCATCAAATCTGCGTAAAACCGGAAATCCCTGCGCCTGCATCAGTTCTCGCGCGTGAACACCTGCCGGGTCGCACCCGCCGGCATCGGCTCGGCGAAGACAGGCTTGATCTCCAGCGGTCCCCGGTCGCTTTCACAGTGGGTGAACTGCCACTGGCTGGGTTTGAAACGTGCGGCTGCGCCATCCGGCTCGCCGGTCGTGAACTCGGCCTGGATGTCATAGTCGATCAACGGTGTATTGAACCAGGCGACCTCACCGGCCTTGCAGTCGATGAACGGACGCGAAGGATCGACCACCCAGTCGCCACGCTCCGGATCGGAGTGATAGACCGGGCTGATGCGTTGATCGGCAGTCAAGCGCACACGCCCGGGAGATGTTTCCAGCACATCAACCCAGAGACCTGCCAGCTGCACCGGCGCCGGAAACTGCAGCGCATCGAGCCCCCGCAATCCCAATGGCCGTTGTGGTTCGCCGTTGTCGAAGACATCGCGGCGATTGACCAAGGTGCCCTTGGGTACATTGAACTCGCCGTACTGGAAATCACGTTCCAGCACGAACTGGGCGCGGCTGCCCCGCTGCCAGCTCTCGATGGCGAACTCCCGTTTGAACTGGAAGGTCTTGTAGAGCAGCAGCCCCACCCATGCCGTCACCAGTACGACAAACACCGTGGCCAGCCGCACCGTCCAGCTGAAGAACGCGCGCCAATCTCCGTTGCCTTGGCGCCGGAAGCACCATGCCCTCACCAGCAGGCCAATCGCCACTGCAGCACCCACCAGCGGCAACACAAAGACCAACAGCAGGAACGGCCAGGAAATCAACGGTCCAGGAATCATCACGCACACAACGGCAGAAGGCTGCTCCCATCCTACCTTTCCTGTTCCGCTGCATGCACCTGCGGCATGAGCACCAAACAAATCCGCATCAGCCGACGTCCAAACAACCGATCCGGACTCATGTAGCACACGGAAAACGCGGCAAAATGGCCTCCCCTCCAAGCAACCACGGCCATGAAGTCCAGCAGCAAGCCCCTGCACCCTCTCCGCAGCTGGTTGAGCATAGAGCGCAACCAGACCAGCCACGGAGAGAAGTGGATCTCGGCGCTGGGCGCGCTGATCGGCATCAGCGTGGTCTACCAGCTCACCCATTGGTGCTTCCCGGGCGGCTTTGGCAACCATGCCGGCGGTGCGATCCTGCTGGCCTCGATGGGGGCAAGCGCAGTGCTGGTGTTTGCCGTACCGCATGGCGCCCTGTCGCAGCCGTGGGCGGTGATCGCCGGGCATCTGGTATCGGCCTTCATCGGCGTCAGCTGCCAGCTGATGTTTCCCGAACAGGCCTGGACCGGAGCGCTGGCCGTGGGCCTGGCCGTCGGCGCGATGCATTACCTGCGCTGCATCCATCCGCCCGGTGGCGCCACCGCGCTTGCCGCGGTGATAGGTGGCAGCGATGTGCATGCACTTGGCTATCACTACCTGCTCACGCCGGTAGCGATCAATGTCGCCGCCATCCTGTTGGCCGGGGTAGCGTTCAATGCCTGCTTCGCCTGGCGCCGCTATCCGGTGCACCTGCATCGGCGTCGCCAGCAGACCGTGAGCATGCCGTCCTCGCAGCGCCACGTGGATCTGACCCAGGAAGACTTCCACGCCGCCATCGGCCAACTCAACTCCTTCGTCGACATCACCGACGAGAACCTGACCGAGCTGTTGGAACTGGCCAAGCAGCATGCCGAGCGCGATGCCTTGCACCCGGCGCAGATCGAACCCGGCCGCTGCTACAGCAATGGCCGGCTCGGACGTGCCTGGAGCGTACGCCGGGTATCGGTGACACCGGCCCTGTCCGGGCCCTCGGCCGATCGTCTGGTATATGCGGTGGTGGCCGGCGATGGCATCGGCGATATCGGCCATGCAACCGCGGCCGAGCTGCGCCAGTGGGCGCGCTTCGAAGTATCGCTACGTGAGGGTGGGCGCTGGGACAAGCTTGGCAACGCTTGACTCCGCCAGCCGGCCGACACCACGCGTTACCAGGATTCAGAGCGAGAACAGTTCCAGCACGGCACCGAACAGAGCGATCGGCAGGCGACAGGAGAGCGATTCATGCATGCCGAACCAGTTGCAGGCAACCCAGCCGAACGGCATCAGCAGCAATCCCAGGATCAGCGCATCGGTGATCCAGTTCCAGTGCTGCCGGCGCACCAACTGCAACACCGCGTCCACCAAGAATCCCACCAGCATCAGCAGTGCAACAGCCCCCAACAGCAAGGCAATGCCCAGACCGGTATCACCGCGATGTTGTTGCGTGGACGCATACGCGACGGCCATGCGCGTGTACAGCAGCAACGCCAGCAAGGGCGTAACGAAAGCAGCAATGCGGATCACAATCGACCACGGATAACGCGAGTACCAGGCTCGGCGCGGCGAATCAATCACGATCGGGCGCCCCCAAGGGAAACAGATGGCGGTAGACGCGTGCCTCATCCACCGCACGCGCGAAGGACGGACGCTGCAGCAGGCGCTGGCGGTAGTCCAGCAGTAGCGGGTAGTCGTCGCTGATGCGGTGCGTCCAATCGGCGTAGAACAGCGAAGGCGCTGCGGCACAGTCGGCCATCGAGAAGGCTTCACCACAGGCCCATCGACGGCCCGGCAGCTGGCTTTCCAACCAGGCGTAGGCAAGTTCCAGCTTCTGCACACTGAAAGCGCGCGCTTCATCGCGCTTGCCATCGTCGCCACTGAGCGCGCCGTTCACTGCATGCTGCACCGGACTCATCACATGCAGGTCGAAGAAGCGATCATGGAAGCGCACATCCAACGCCTGCATTGGATCCTCGGGCAGCAATCGCACCCGCCCGGAATGCTTCAACTGCAGGTATTCGATGATGATGCTGGTTTCCACGATGCTGCGCTCGCCGTCGAGCAGCAGCGGGAACTTGCCCAGCGGCCAATGCTGCAACCACTGGCCGATGTGCTCTGGCGTGTCAGGGCCGAGTTCGCGGAACTCGAAGGCGATGGCGTTCTCGTACAGCGCGATCAGCACCTTCTGCGTGTACGAGGAAAACGGATGACCGTAGAGCACTAACGACATGACGAAGTCTCCATTATCGGAATCGCAGCGGGATATCCCGCTGACTGGACAGGCTCTTCACTGCGTGCAGCCTGCATTATCCGCTGGCTGCTGACCCGGCGCGCATCGCCAGTCCACAGTCGCTGCCAGCCGGTTGCCCGCTGAAGCGTTCGGCGATCCAGGCGATGGCACGATCCGCCGAGGCAATCGCCGTGGTGGCATGGCCAGTGTCTGGCAGGCGCAGGTAGTTCACGGCAGCACCGCGCTTGCAGGTCTGCTCGAAGAAGTTCCAAGTGACCGGCGTCGCCACCAGGCCGTCTGCATCGGATTGCACCAGCAACAGCGGTGCCGAACCGGCGGCCAGCGCCGTGATCGAATTGCGTGCCATCAAACCATCCCAAGGTGCGCGACCGCTCAGATCCAGACTGCCCAGGCGCGCGCGCAAGCGCAGCAGGCGCACCAGCGCCGCCGCCGAGAACGGATCGCCCTCGCAACCGCTGGTGGCACGCTCGATCACGCCACGCGTTGTCCTGTTGGCGATGGTGGAGAGATCCGCACCGTAGACCTTGGACCAGCTGCGGGCAGTGAATGCGGTCAACAACCCGCGTACCGTCGCATCGGCACGCTGCATATTGGCCGCCAGATCGGTGGGTGGCGACACCGCGACCACGCCCTGCAACTGCAGATCCGGCGCATAGCTGCGCGCACGTTGCGCGCTGAACAATGCTGCATGCCCGCCCTGCGAATGTCCCCACACCGCGAAGCTGCGGCGGGCACCCGCCGCCGGGATCGCTGTTGCCGCGCGCACCGAGTCCAATAGCGCCGCGGCGGTGGCGTCACCGGCCAGATACGCATGCGGCCCACGCGTACCCAAGCCGGGATAGTCACTGGCCACCACCACCCAGCCACGGCCCAGCATGTCGGCCAATCCCGGGATCTGGTCCAGCGTTCGGATGGGTGTACAGGCCGGATCGATGCCCACCGTGCCATGCGCCCAGGCCACCACCTCACGTCCTTGAACCGGACTTGGCCCGTCGGGGGCGATCACCACGCCGGTGGATTGGGTCGGATCGCCATCGACATCGGTGGTTTCGTAGCGGATGCGCCAGGCCTTCGCGCCGGCGGGTGCGCCCTCGCTGGCGATCGCCTCCAGCAGCTTGCCCGGTGCTGCCATCGCTGGCGCACTGCCCAGATGCAACAGGGAGACCAACACCAGCCAGCGCATCACGGCGTTCTTCATGCGTTCCAGTCCCTGGGGCATCCGGTTGCGCTGATGCTAGCTCAAACCGCGCGGCAAGTTCGACGAAAGCGTGTCAGTTCCCGACCTCGCCCCCCCGAGATCAAAAGGCGGACGGCAACTGCGCCGTTACAATGCCGCGCCAGCATCCTGTTTGCCGCAGCCCTGCAGCTGCGGCCGCTGCCGTCATCTGGAACCGCACTCAATGACACTCTCGCTTCTGCCGCAGAACATGCTTGGCCATTGGACAGACCGCACCCCCGCGGTCTGCGAGTTCCAGCACGGCAGCACATTGATCTTTGTCGAATACGTCGGCGCCTATCCATTGGAGCGCAAGCTGGCCAGTGCCCAGCAGACCATCGACGATGCGTTCGCGGAATGTGCCTGCGCGGTCGCCTTTGCCTCCGCGGTCTCCGCTGCAAGGCATCCCGCTTTCTGGAAGCATGCCAACCGAATCGCCCTGACGCAGGCATTGCTGATCGTGTTCAGCATCCGCTACGTTCCAGATTGCGATCAGCCCATCTATGAGATTTCCTGGAACCCACGCTTCCGGGCGGAATCCGGCGTCGCGTACTCCGAAGACTGGCTGGAGGAAACCGTTGAAGTAGTCGCCCCCATGGATCATGAGTTCATCCGCGTGAAGCGGATCGGCAGACACCAATATCAGCTTCTGGACGGATCGCCGGCCTAGAACTGCCCCCGCTCCACACCCTGTCTCCACGCCTCGGGCCGCGGTGTCCATTCGCCCTCGCCAAGCACGGCCTCAAGCAGGTTCTGGATGGGATAACCCAGGTGCTGCTGCGCGGCCAGGCCGCCATCGTTCATCTGCGCCGCGGCCACGAAGGCGCGGAACGCGCGTTCGTCGCCTGCTGCAAGCGCGGTGATCTTCTTGGCCAGGTCGTAGGAGAGCCGGTTGCCATCGTCCGCCGCCAGGAACGACTTGCCGGACCAGAAGGCCTGGATGCTGTCCTGGTTCCAGTAGGCCGCGTGCTGGGCAGCAATCTCGTGCGGGAAGTACATCTGCGCGCCCGGTGCCGCCAGCTGCGGGTACAAGGTGTGTTCGGTATTCACCGCCAGGCCCTCGTTCAACCACGCCGGTATCGGCAGGTGTTGCAGCAGACAGTGGGTGAGTTCATGGGCGATCACCGGCTCCATCGAATCGATGATCTCCAACGGCATCACGAAGTGCCCGTAGCCCGCCTTGATGAACATGCCCGACGACATGGCGTACTCGCCGCCGTCCGGGTAGTAATGCGATACGTAGGCGTAATAGTCCTCCTGGTCGGCGAACACCATCACCACATGCTTGCCAAGACCGGGCGCGACTGCGAGATCGCCAAGGCTGCGATTGATCCGCGAAAGCAGGCGCTGGCAGGTCGCGAGGAATACCTCGCCGGGCCTGTCCATCAGGTTCGACAGCAGCAGGAAGTCCGCGGACTCGGTGATGCGGTAGTGCTCTCCCAACTGCTGGTTGAGCGCTTCCAGCCACTCCTTCGCCGCCGAGGTGCGATGGATATGCGTGGCGTCGGTATCCATTCCCGTCGGCGCGTCCTCGCTGATACGTTCCCAATCCGCGATGGGCAGCTGGGTGCCGTCATACCAATGCATGCGCACCGGAACACGCGGCAAAGGCGCTACTTTCGCGGCTCTCTTTTCGCGCGACAGGTGCGTTGCCAGCCAAGCAATCAGGATGAAGACCACGAGGAAGAACGTCACCGCATAGAGTGCGTCCTTTCCTTTTTCCCTGTCATCAGCGAACGGACCGGGGTCTGCAGCCGCTACAACCGACGGCAGCACGGTATGCGCAGCATCAGCCGGAGCCGCCAGTGAACTGCCGATGCCGGGTGCCAGCAGAGCAGGAATCAAGAAGAATTTCATATTGCTTCGTCTACCTGTGCCAAACCAATTCCAATATTGAAGTCACTTTCCACCCGATCTATTCATCTGTCTGCGGTAGCTTCCGAAGCAGGAAGCCACCGCACCCGTCGCTCTGGAAGGGCCGCACAGCGGCACCTGATTTTGTGGGAGCGGCGTAAGCCGCGAAGCTGGCCATCCCTCCCATCTGCATGTGCCATGGATCTGGGCCGTTTGAAATCATCAACTTCGCGGCTTACGCCGCTCCCACATGCAACTGTTGCTACCGCGAGCCCAGCACGAGGAAATACTTCTCATTCTTCCCGGATCCAACCCGCAAGCAGCCATCGTCCATCTTCCGGTCCAGCGCATGATCCCGATCCAGCGCCAGATACCGGAACACCACACCGATATCACCGGACGCGGTTACGATCCATGGCGTTTGGCAACTGTCGCCATCGCCACTTGCCATGATGGCCCGCAACAACCCGTCAAACCCAAAGCGCACATCCGCATCATCGCCGGCAAGGCTTTCCAGCGCATGCAAATGCAGGGGATACCGCCGCAGAAAATCCTGGTAAAGCTGCATACGCGCGCCAGCTGGGCCGCCCGCCTCGTCCAACGCAGCAAGCTGGCTGCGCAGTTCGAGATAGCCCTCGGCGGCCGCCAGCTCATCTGCCCCGGTGAATGGCGAGCTGGCTTCGGCGGGTGTCGGCCCGAGTTCGCGCCGCAACCATGCGCCGTAGTAAAGATGGGCGAACTCATTGGCGCCAAGCGCCCTATCACGAGCGATGAATCGGGCCAGCAACTTCGGATGGAACGTTGCCTGCTCAGGCTCCAACACCGCATCCGCGCGCACGCCAGCGACGCTCGCCATCATGTCCGGCCCTGCCGCATCACCGCGTGCCCACAACTGGCGTCCCGCGCGATAGCTCATCGGTGCTACAGGACCGTCATTCGTGCTTCCATAGCGCCGGACCAGCAACATCACATCGGTCCCGGCGCTATGTGTATAGCCGTCAACCGCCAGGACGTCGTCGTTCCAATCCGATGCAGCGTTCTCCCGACCATCCAGCGCCACCTCGCGGAACAGCAGGCAACGATTACCGGGCAGCCAGGTGTTCGCGCATCCAGCCGATGTCTCCTTGATCTGCAGCAGTCGTTCCGCTCCCTGCACACCGTAGTGCGCATCCTGCGCAAGCGCCGTCCCTTCGAAACGCAATACCCCGCCAAAAGCGTCGCCAAGCTCCAGTTGCGGCCGGTCCTGCTTCGCCTGCTCAACGCGCATACGTAGCGCATGCCCGCCGGACAGCATCTGCAGCAGGCGCAGCTCTGCGCTGTAGGACGGCTTCTGGCAGGTCAATGCAGGCGTGCGCTCATGCGGCTGCCTGCGCAGATTCAGTTGCCAGGCCACCTCACGCCGTGAATCAGCGCCTTGCACCTGATAGCGGCGCAACACCACCTCACCATCCACCTGCCGCTTGCATAGCTCGCTATGCACTAGCAGAGACGGTTCCGCTGACGGACCCTTTTCCTCGACACCGAATCGCAGCTGCGGCGCATCCGCGCCCTCACCGAACCAGGTTCGCGGCATTCCTTCCTTGTCCACCGCAGTGAGCAAACGCCAGCGGTAAAGTGGAAGCAGCTGTTGATAGCGCTGGGCGGTCTGGCGTGCTGCAGATTCGTCGGGGTGCGTTGGAGGCGGCGCCAGTGCAGCCGACATTGATGCGGACTGTGGCCCAATCGCCAGTGCGGGCAGCGCAAGTACAGCAAGCGCGATCGCCATGCGGATGCCGGGCAAGCGGCGAAAACGAATCCAGGTCATTCCACATCTCCCTATGTGGCTCTGGACTGTCGAACAGTCCAGAGCGCCTTCAACATTCGGCTCAGTCAATCAACCCTGCTATCGAACTTCGGTGCCCCTGTTGCCGTTACACGCCGGCCCTTCGCGACGAAGGTAACCGGGCATTCCCGCGATCTCAGGACTCCACCTCACATGTCGCTTCATCGGTGAGCAGCGCGGGGTCTACCGGCCGGGTGGTATCGATGAGCGCACGCTGCTCCTCCGTCGGATCCCCCAACCACCAGACCTGGCAGCGCGAGACCAGGCGGCCAACCATTCGGGCTTGCTCAGGCTGGTAAAGCATCGCCAACTGATGCGTACCGCACTGGTGTGCCTGGCAGGCCGTGTAATACCACCATGTTTCCTGGCCCAGCAGCTTCGGGACGCCAGGCGCGCTGGGGCCACTGAGCAGACGGTCGCGCTGCGAAGGCACATCCGGATCGGCGATGTCACCCTGCGCGGCCTCTTTCAGCAACGCATCGAATGCTGCAGTCACTTTGGCATCGGCACGCCCACAGTTGTCCACGCTGTTGCCACCTACCAGGGTGAAGAAGTAAGTGGCCAGCGGGTTCTCTTCGCAGCTCGGCTCGTAATCGAAGCCCGCCGGCGTGGGGACATCGCTATCACCCTCCTCATACGGCGCGGAAGCAGTGTCTTCAGGTTCATTCGTCACACCAACACCGCCGGATGCAGCCGGTTCCTGCGCCGCTACGGCGTCGGCGGCAGCATCATCGGCCGCAGGCACGGCTGCCTGCTTGCAACCCAGCAGTGAACCCAGCGCCAAGGCCACCCACAAAATCCGCAACTTCATCTACCACCCCAGGTAATCAGCACATTGCATCCATGTCATTCCCGGCAATGCTGCGGGAATCTGCCGATTGTAGCTTCTGCCTCCAGCGGCCGTGCTATCAGATTGAAAGCAAACACCAAACCCAGCTCTTGTGGGAGCGGCGTAAGCCGCGAAGCCAGGAAACCAGAGGAACCACACTTTCCGGAGCTGTCGCTACTTCCCGCAGCTTCGCGGCTTACGCCGCTCCCACAAGTCAGCTTCGCTTTTGTTTTATCGCAAGCACTCTCAAAGCAGCACGCTTCGCCGCACCGCTACTGCAACTGCACAGGCATGAGCCGCCGGCTAGCCAACCAGAACACCAGCGCAACGCCACACGTAGCAGCACCCAACACACAGACGCCGCTCCACCCTGCGCGCGCATAAATAGCCGTGGTGGCAATCGCCCCCAACCCGCTGCCTGCTGCATAGAACAGCATGTAAAGCCCGACCAGCCGACTGTGCGCTTCAGGCCGCTCGCGAAGGATCATGCTCTGGTTGCTCACGTGCAGCGCCTGCCCACCAAGGTCCAGCAACACAATGCCGAACGCCAGCGCCCACAACGACACCGGCATCAACGACAACGGCCACCACGCCAACAACAGCACCAGCAGCGCCATCGCCGTGACGGTCTGGCCACGCCCCTTGTCCACCCAGCGACCCGCACCGGCAGCGCCCAGTGCGCCAATCACGCCCACCAGACCGAATGCGCCAATCACCGTGTGTGAGTAGCCGTAGGGTGGCGCACTCAACGGCAGCACCAGCGCGCTCCAGAAGATATTGAGCGCAGCAAACATCAGCAACGCCAGCATTCCCCGGATTTGCAGCACCCGCTCCTCTCGCAGCAGACGTGCCATGGAGCCGATCAGCTGCAGGTAGCCCAGCGCCGCCGGTGCCGCAGGCAGTCGGGGAAGTTTGCGATGAAGCAGGCCCGCCAGTAGCAGCATTGCCAGCGCGGAAACGACATAGACGCTACGCCAACCGCCCAGGTCGGCAATGCCACCGGCGACCACCCGCGCCATCAACAGACCAATGAACACGCCGGCCTGCGCGGCACCTACCACGCGTCCACGCTCGCCGTCGCCAGCGGCACTGGCGGCATAGGCAATCAGCCCCTGCGTCATCGCCGTGCCCAGCAGACCAATCGCCAACATGCCCAGCAATAGCAGCCACGGCGATCGCGCCCAGGCCACCCACAGCAGCGCGACCACCAAGCCCAGTTGCTGGACCAGCATCAAGCGGCGGCGCTCCATCCTGTCGCCCAAGGGCACGAGCAGCAGCAAGGCCAAGGCGCTGCCGATCTGGGTTGCTGTCACCACGCTGCCAACCGCAGCCAGGCTGATGCCCAGCGATGCAGCAAGCAGGTCCAGCAGGGGCTGCGCGTAGTACACATTGGCAACGCACAGCCCGCTGGCGATGGCGAACAGCCATACCAGACCGGCAGGCAGCGCCTGACCTACCCGGGTCACAGCTGCCTCGGGACGTTCCAAAGCACTTTCCAAAGGCAGGTTCATGGCGCATCCGAATCCAGTTGCATATCGCAACCAGATGCATGCTAGCGAACTGTGGTTTTAAAATGCAACTACAATGGGTTCAGCCACAGGAGTCGCCATGTCCCGCCGCAGCCTCGAATCCGACTCACCCTGCCCGGTAGCCCGCAGCCTCGACCTTGTTGGCGACCGCTGGTCACTGCTTATCCTGCGCGATGCCTTCGATGGCGTCCGCCGCTTCGGCGACTTCCAGCGCGGCCTGGGCGTGGCCCGCAACATTCTCACCGACCGCCTGCGCAGACTCGTGGATGCGGACATCCTGCAGCTGCATGCCGCATCGGACGGCACGGCGTATCAGGAATACGTACTCACCCCGAAGGGCGAGAGCCTGTTCCCCCTCCTCGTCGCCCTGCGCCAATGGGGCGAGCAGCACCTGTACCAACGCGGCGAGCGGCATTCGCAACTGCTCGATAACCGCACCGGCAAGCCGGTTCCGTTGATGCGCTTGCAGGGTTCGGATGGGGCGCTGTTGGCAGCGGCGGACACGCAGGTTCGCAAGCTGAAGTGATGCCGCAGATGTGGCTTGAGCTGCGTGCTGCGGAACATCCAAAACCCGACTCTGACCCCGGTTTTCTTTCAGCTGCCGAAGCGTTGGGCGTAGCGGCTGACTACGTCGATATTCTGCTGCGCTACGGTCTGAATCTCCGGCGCAATCTCCGATTCCGCTACCCGCCGCCAGAACTGCTCAGCCAGTTCTGCGGCCCAGGCAATGAATGGCGCTTGCCCGGCTCTGCTGGGCGCATTGATGTTTACCGGTACGAGTGCGCGAATATTTCCGGTTTGCGCGGATGGCGCCATATACATCGGCAGCATGTCGTATGCAGGACACAAGGGTAGCGGGCCATCGTCGATCAGATGGAAACCGATGTTGCCAAGATGCATGTCGGTATTGCCGATCAACCGGCCGAACCAATGCAGCCGGGCCAGGTTCTCGGCGGTGCCCTGAGTAATCAATCGCTCATCAACGAGCTGCTCGCCGGCCAGCCCCCAGTCGCGCGGCCCCTCACCGATGAATGCTGCATCCAGCGCCAATAGCGAAACGAAACCGCGGCGGCCCAGTACGTCCACAGTGCGATCAAACCGCTCCACTTCAAGGAACACATGTTCCTCGCTGCGCAGAAGCTGTGTGCGGGAAGCCGGGAAGCCGGCCTCGCGCAGCGTGGATAAGGCCAGATGCTCGCAGACGAGCAGATCCGCCCAACGCGCGCCCAACGGGTTCAACGACGGCAGCGCGAACTTGACCAAGGCAGCGTAGCGACCAGTAGTAGTAACAACAGTCGCGGTGAACTTGGGCTGCTCGCCTCCTGGAGACGAACCAACTTCCTCGCCATCCAGGGCTTCCTTTGCGCGTATAGCGTAGTCGTCGTGCCGGCTGGCTACGTCCACGCGATCCAGTGGCGCATCCACATCCAGCAACGCACGGTCGATGGCAGCCTGTCCCAACAACAAATCGCCGACACTGGTGCCGCCATGCAGGATGCCGAGCAGGTTGTCGCGCGACTGCCAGCTCTTCAAGTCTTCGGGCACACCCAATGCCCGGCCCAATCGATGCGCCATGGAACGGCCGAGGAAGCCTTGCGGGCGCACGTCATCCAGAAACCAGGGCAGCCCCGGGAAGTAGCCCGCCGGGCCATCTACTGCGCGCATCAGGTTCGGACGATCACCCGAGGGTTCAAAAAGGAAGCTGTCTCCACGCAACGCGTGAAGGCTGCCCAGCTCTTCCATGTTCGCGTCCGCGCCCATCCGGTAAAGCGGCCACATATTGGGCCGGACCAGCGCAGTGGCTACGTAAGCCGTGGCGCGCGCCTTGCCAACCCGGCGCACCTGATCACCAGCCTCCGTGACCAACCGCGACAGGACGGGACGGGAGACGGCCAGCTTCTCGACCAACTCGCCGGCCGGCACCGGATCGCCGCTTTGAAGCAGATCAAGCAGTTGCAGGACGCTAGCTGAGGGAGGACGGGCCATGATCAGAGCTCGTTTCTTTACGATTCAAGAAACGATACTTCATGGCGACCACTACTGCAATACACTGATCTATATGAATATTTACAACTTCTCCAGCACTAACGTCGGTTCATTTCTTTACGATTTTTTATCGATATTGCGCTCTCTCTGCAGCAGGGCCAGTTGGTTCTGGAAGCCCAAGACCCCTCAACGATCAAGGGCCAGAGCGGAAACCCCACTCTGACCACGATTCCCCGCCTTGGCGGGCTGACGCCCGCCGAGTTCCGCCAATACCACGAACCGGACACCTCTAATTTAGCCTGGCATTGAATTACGGGGAGTCGACAACCCGACTCGCCCCCTGTTTTCTACCCCATGCTCTCAGACACCACCAATCCCTCTCTTGAAAACAAGAGAACAATATGCCCAAGTATCAATCTCCAGGGGAAAAGAAGATTTCACATGCACCTTTCGCACATTAAAGTTTTCAACTTCAAATCAATACAAAATTTAGACATTTCTATAGGTCGGTACAACCCAATTGTTGGGTACAACAACGCCGGAAAGTCAAATTTCTTAAGAGCTATAAACTGGCTTTTAAAGAAGACTGCACTAACGGAATCGTCGTTCCACGATCAAAATAAAGAAACTTGGGTACAAGGAGTGGCGGAAGGGGTTTCGAATGCAATCCACTTATTACCTCCAAATCAGCAACAACAGATTCAACCATTCATAATAAACGATCAACTAACCTTCCGTAGAATTCAACAAACCCCAGGAACCACAGCATCACTAGCCAAGCTCGAAGTTCTAGATGCGGGCGGCACTTGGAGGACGAATCCTACTGGCCTCGACAATGCATTGGGCACCATGCTACCCGAGCCCGTATATATAAAGGCAATGGATGACGCTGGTGATGATGTAGGGAAATTTGCAGCAAAGAATACAATCGGCCTGCTTATCAAGTACGCATTTGACTTGGCACGCAACAATAATCCGGCTGCCATGCAAACTATGGACAACTCACTCTCCGCACTTGGAACGCATCTGAACGGACCTAACCGAGTAAATGAGTTAACCCAACTCGAAACACTTGCAACTCAAAGCCTGTCCTCTCTTTTCTCTGGAATAGGCATCCAGATAGAAATTCCGCCTCCCAGCCTTGATGAAATTATCAAGACGACCACAATCAAGCTGATTGAAGGCGGAAATCAACCGCGTTCTTTCGCTGACTATGGCCATGGCACTCAGCGAACCGTTCAAATGGCTCTAATCCAACTCCTAGCGAAGTATGTTGGCCAGGCCGGTCAGTCTGGGAAAAACACCGTTATCCTGATAGATGAACCAGAGCTCTACCTCCACCCACAGGCTATCTACTCCGTCTCATCTGCCCTCAAGCAGCTTGCAACAAATGACTTCCAGATTTTCTTCTCTACGCACTCCCCAATGATGGTCACCGCAGAAGATGCTGCAAACACCGTTGTTTTCTGGAAATGCAATCAAAATGGCACCAACTACCGTCCAAAGGTAGCATCGGCACTATCTGGAATAAATAACTCACAACATAATACGGATGTGATTTATTCATTGAGCCACTCTTCCCAGTGGCTATTCTCGGAAAAGCCGATAATTGTAGAGGGAAAAACAGAGCGCCACCTAATACCCGCCATCTATTTCGGAGCAACGGGCAAACAATTCAGTCAAGTATCTGCTGCCATTATTGAATCTGGAGGAAGCAGCGGGTCGCTAGAAATTTCAAACCTATTTAAGAATTTGGGATATACACCAAAGGTAGTCTTTGATCTCGACTTCGCCTTCAAACTCGCGCCATCGCTAAACCTGATCTCGCGCACCGACGCAAATCTTTTGGCTTGCATGCAATGGCTTTCAGCAAATGGATCAGCACTTGGAATCCATTTGGACAACTCAGGCCTTCCAAAGAAGGGAGGCAAGACCCCACCTGAAAAAGCATATGAAAGTCTTGCAGCCGCCCTACCGGCAGAATGCCTAAACATTCACACAGCACTAAAGGCACATAATGTTTGGGTTTGGCCGCGCGGCGCCATTGAGGCGCATTTGGGAATCATCAAGTCGAACACAGCGCGCGCCCAATTCGCAGCACAGGCATTAGCGGGAAGCATCAGCCATGCAACCGACCCACAAACCCTGCAAGACTTCTCTAACTGGCTATAGAAAGAAGAGGGCCCATGTGGGCCCTCTTCTTTCTCGTCCAAAATCACTTACCCCAAGAGCAAACAAGTGCAGGGCATAGAATCAACCGCACTTGCTATACCCACAATTCAAGCAAGTCTGGCAGCCGTCCATGATCACCAGCGCCTTGGTGCTGCACTTGTGGCACATGCTGGCGCTGGCCGGGAAGCTGCCGTTGTCGGCGCTTTCGGGGTCGGCTTCGGGGGCGACGGCAACATCAAGGGCTACCCCTCCCCGGCCCTCCCCTTCGCTTTGCGAAAGGGAGGGGGCGAGCGCGGCGCTTTGCGCCGACGCTGCGTTTACTTCACTGTTTTTTTTTGAGCGTTCTTCGAACTGCTTGCGCTTTTCGGCGATCAGGGCGCGCTGGTGGGCGCTCATTTCCGGGTCCTGCAGCAGGCCGATCGACTTCATGTGGTCTTCGACGATGGAGCCCAGCTCGGCCACCAGCGACGGCATGTACACGCCGCCGGCCTTGAAGTAACCGCCCTTGGGGTCGAACACGGCCTTCATTTCGTCAACGATGAAGGTGACGTCGCCGCCCTTGCGGAATACGGCAGACATGATGCGGGTCAGCGCCACGATCCACTGGAAATGCTCCATCGACTTGGAGTTGATGAAAATCTCGAACGGACGGCGCAGTTCGTGCTCGGTGCCCTGGTTGAGCACGATGTCATTGATGGTCACGTAGAAGGCGTGTTCCACCAGCGGCGATTTGATCTTGTAGGTGCTGCCGATCAGCACTTCCGGGCGCTCGATGCGCTCGTGCATGTGCACGATGTTGTCGGCCGGGGACTCGTCCAGGGCCACTGCCACCGGGGCCTTGGCCGCTGCTGCTTCACGGGCCTTGTCGTCCGGGGTGATGACGGAATAGCCCTTGATTTTCTTGTCGATCTTGACGGCCATGGTGCGAGTCCTGGTTATGCGTTGCTATACGGATTGGCAGCAACCCCGTCCCGGGGGACGGGGTGCGCGGTGCGGCTTACTTGCGGGTCGCCTTCTTGGCGGCCTTCTTCACTGCGGTAGCCTTTTTGGCAACCGCCTTCTTTGCGGTAGCGGCCTTCTTGGCCACGGTCTTCTTGGCCACGGCAACCTTCTTGGCAGCGGTCTTCTTGCTGACGGCTACTTTCCTGGCGACCTTCTTTTCAGTGGCCTTCACCGTCTTCTTGACGGCGGCGACCTTCTTGGCAGCCTTCTTTTCGACCTTCTTCACTGCCTTCTTGGCAGCGGTGGTCTTCTTGACGACGGCCTTGGCAATCTTCTTCTCGGTGGCCTTCACCGACTTCTTGGCGGCGGCAGCCTTCTTGCTGACGGCCTTGGCGACCTTCTTCTCGGCAGCCTTCACCGTCTTCTTGGCCGAGGCGACCTTGCTGGCGGCCTTCTTCTCGACCTTGGCGATGGCCTTCTTGGTGGCCGCACGCTTGCCGGCACCCTTCTTCTTCAGCTCGGTGGCTTCAGCCTGGGCGTTGGCCTTGGCGGCCTCCAGCTTCTGGCGCACGGAAGCGACCTTCTTCTTCACTTCCTTCTTGGCGGCGGCCGCTTTCTTGGCAACGACCTTTTCGGCCTTCTTGACGGCCTTTTCAGCCTTCTTCACTGCCTTCTTGACCTTGGCCACCTGCTTCTTGGCGCCGGCCTCGACCTTGTGTGCGCCGGTCTTGACGGCGGCCACGGCATCGCTGGCGGTCACGGCCAGGGTCTCGCCGACGTTGGCTGCGGTTTCTTTCACGTTCTCGGCAACCTGGGTTACGGTCGCGGTCACACCATTACCATTGCTCATATAGCCCTCCTCAGGGCATCGGGTCTTTTAACGTTGGCGATGCTATATCGAAGCCGATGCAACGTGAAACAAACGCGCAACAACCCGGTGGCGGTGAGACCACCGTCATGCCCTCCCAGCGCGCGGCCGGGAGGGCGATGAAGGCACTCAGAACTTGCCGTAGTAGCCTTCCTTGAGGGCGTCGAACAGGTTGGCGGCGGTGTGCATCTCGCCGTCGTACTCGATCTGTTCGTTGCCCTTGACCTCCACCACCTGGCCGTCTTCCAGCTCGAAGCGGTAGGTGGTGTTCTCCAGGTCCGCTTCCTTGACCAGCACGCCCTGGAAGGCGGCCGGGTTGAAGCGGAAGGTGGTGCAGCCCTTCAGGCCCTGCTCGTGGGCGTAGCGGTAGATGTCCTTGAACTGCTCGTACGGGTAATCGGTCGGTACGTTGGCGGTCTTGGAGATCGAGCTGTCGACCCACTTCTGCGCGGCGGCCTGCACGTCCACGTGTTCCTTGGGTGAGATGTCGTCGGCGCTGATGAAGTACTCCGGCAGCTGGGCGTCGGCCTCGTCGGAGAACGGCATGGCCTTGGCGTTGACCAGCTGGCGGTAGGCCAGCAGCTCGAACGAGAACACGTCCACCTTTTCCTTGGACTTCTTGCCTTCGCGGATCACGTTGCGGCTGTAGTGGTGCGCGAACGAGGGCTCGATGCCATTGGAGGCGTTGTTGGCCAGCGACAGGCTGATGGTGCCGGTCGGGGCGATGGAGCTGTGGTGGGTGAAGCGCGAACCCACCGTGGCCAGTTCTTCCACCAGTTCCGGGGCCACCGTGGCCACGCGCTGCATGTAGCGGCTGTAGCGGGCGTGCAGCACCTTGCCGGCGATCTTCTGGCCGACCTTCCAGCCGTCCTTCTTCATCTCCGGGCGCTGGCGCAGCATGGCGGCGGTGACCGGGAACTGTTCTTCCATGATCGGGGCAGCGCCCTTCTCACGGGCCAGCTCCAGGCCGGTTTCCCAGCCGGCCACAGCCATGTCGCGGGCGATGGCTTCGGTGAACTCGCACGATTCGGTGCTGCCGTACTTCATCTTCAGCATGGTCATGGTGCTGCCCAGGCCGAGGAAGCCCATGCCGTGGCGGCGCTTGCGCATGATCTCGTTGCGCTGCTGCTCCAGCGGCAGGCCGTTTACTTCGACCACGTTGTCGAGCATACGGGTGAACACGCGCACCACTTCCTTGTACTCGTCCCAGTCAAACGAGGCCTTGTCGGTGAACGGGTCGCGCACGAACTTGGTCAGGTTCACCGAGCCCAGCAGGCAGGCGCCGTAGGGCGGCAGCGGCTGCTCGCCGCAGGGGTTGGTGGCGCGGATGTTCTCGCACCACCAGTTGTTGTTCATCTCGTTGACGCGGTCGATCAGGATGAAACCCGGCTCGGCGTAGTCATAGGTGGAGACCATGATCATGTCCCACAGGTGACGGGCACGGATGTGGCCGTACACCTTGCAGGCCACCAGGCCGTCGTCGCGGACGATGTAGTTTTCGTGGGTCGGCCATTCGCGCCAGACCACGTCGGTGGCGTTCTGGTCGACTTCGGCCTGTTCCTTGGTGTTGATCGGGAACACCAGCTGCCAGTCGGCGTCGTTGTTGACCGCGTCCATGAAGCCGTCGGTGATCAGCAGCGACAGGTTGAACTGGCGCAGGCGGCCGTCCTCGCGCTTGGCGCGGATGAAGTCCTTCACGTCCGGGTGCGACACGTCGAAGGTGCCCATCTGCGCGCCACGACGGCCACCGGCCGAGGACACGGTGAAGCACATCTTGTCGTAGATATCCATGAAGGACATCGGCCCGGAGGTGTAGGCGCCCGCGCCGGCAACGAAGGCACCGCGCGGACGCAGGGTGCTGAACTCGTAGCCGATACCACAGCCGGCCTTCAGGGTCAGGCCGGCTTCGTGGACCTTCTCCAGGATGCCGTCCATCGAGTCGGTGATGGTGCCCGACACGGTGCAGTTGATGGTGCTGGTGGCCGGCTTGTGCTGCTGCGCGCCGGCATTGGAGGTGATGCGCCCGGCCGGGATCGCGCCACGGCGCAGGGCCCAGGCAAAACGCTCATACCAGTAGGCGCGCTTGTCGTCGGTGGCCTCGGCGTCCGCCAGGGCGCGGGCCACGCGCAGGTAGGTGCCGTCGATATCGGCGTCCAGCGCTTCGCCCGCCTTGGTCGTGAGGCGGTACTTCTTTTCCCAGATGTCCTGCGAGGCAGGTTGCAGAGGGATCATGTCCGACTTGGTTTGATTGCTGACCACTTCCAGACGCACCGTACTCATGATTGTGGAAACTCTCCTGGGGCACCTTGCGGTGCGATTTTTCTTTTCCCAAACAGGCCAGGCTGCAAAGACAACGACGCGCAGGCGCGTACTTACGCGCCTGTCGGCGGGATGAGGGGATTCCGGGAACTACCGGTTTTCTGCATCACTGTCGCGGTCATTGCACGCCTTCCGTTGGGGTGCTTGCACCCCGAGCACTAAACCCTACTGCTTGGGGACGCTTTTCACATCAACCCAACATCTAGTGGGTGATGACCGGACCAAGCTTACCCACCCACGGGGTGATGTCAAACGAAAAATCTACCGCCGGACTATTGCAATCCGTGCAGGGCTTGGGCCTCTTGGGATTGCGGCGATGCAGAGGTTTCATTGCCGATTTAACCGGCCCCCGCCACACTCGCGTTCAGCAACCCGCCCCACCCCGGCGCCGCCCTCGGGCGCCCCCGCATGGAACCCCCGGCAATGCGACCCATCCCGACCCTGCTGACCCTGGCCCTGGCCGCCGCCTTCGGTGGCTTTACCGCCACCGCCATCAATGCCCACCTGGACAACCGCGCCGACGCCGCCTCGCTGGGCACGGTGTTGCCGACCACCGCTGCGCTGCCGGCCGCCGTCGCCGGGCAGGCGGTGCCATCGCTGGCGCCGATGCTGGAACAGGCCATGCCGGCCGTGGTCAGCGTCAATACCAAGCAGGTGGTGCGGGTACGCAACCCTTACTTCGACGATCCGTTCTTCCGCCGCCTGTTCCCGCAGATACCGCAGGAGCGCATCAACGAGTCGCTGGGCTCGGGCGTGATCATCGATGCAGCGCGCGGCTATGTGCTGACCAACCACCATGTGGTCGAGAATGCCGACGACGTACAGGTCACCCTGGCCGACGGGCGTACGGTCAAGGCCGAGTTCCTCGGTTCGGACCGCGACACCGACATCGCCCTGATCCGCATCCCGGCCGAAAAGCTCACCGCGCTGCCGCTGGGCAACAGCGACCAGCTGCGCGTGGGTGACTTCGTGGTGGCGATCGGCAACCCGTTCGGCTTCAGCCAGACGGTGACCTCCGGCATCGTCTCGGCAGTGGGCCGCAGCGGCATCCGCGGATTGGGCTACCAGAACTTCATCCAGACCGATGCCTCGATCAACCCGGGCAACTCCGGTGGCGCACTGGTCAACCTCAACGGCCAGCTGGTCGGCATCAATACCGCCAGCTACAACCCGCAGGGCAGCATGGCCGGCAACATCGGCCTGGGCCTGGCCATTCCGTCCAACCTGGCCCGCGACGTGGTCGAGCAGCTGATCACCAAGGGTGTGGTGGTGCGCGGCACGCTGGGCGTGGAAACCCAGAACCTGACCCCGCAGATCGCCCAGGGCCTGGGCCTGGAAGAAGCCCGCGGCGCGCTGGTGACGCGCGTGCTGGCCGGTTCCGGCGCAGCCGCTGCTGGGGTCAAGGCTGGCGACGTGGTCACCGCGATCAATGGCCAGCGCGTGGACAGCGCGCAGGCCCTGCACAACTTCGAAGGCCTCTCCACGGTCGGCCGCACGGTTGATCTGGAAGTGCGCCGCGACGGCAAGCCATTGCAGCTCAAGGCCACCTTGAAGGAACAACCGCGCGCCGTGGCCGGCGACACGCTGGACCCGCGCCTGAGCGGTGCCACCTTCGCCGACCTGCCCGAATCACTGCGCCAGGCCGGCATCAACGGCGTGCTGGTCAGCGAAGTGGCGCGTGGCAGCCGCGCCGCGCAATCGGGCCTGGCCGGTGGCGATGTGATTCTTGCAGCCAGCAGCGGTGCGTTCACCGACCTCGCCGGCTGGCGCGCAAGCTTCGGCCAACGCCCGCCACAGCTGGTGCTCAGCATCCTGCGCGGTGGCAGCCAGCGTGGCCAATTGATGATGCGATGATGCCCAGGTGAGCATCTTGTGCTGTCGGCGTAACGTTGTTTACACCCGCCAGCTGCTATTTGTTGAGTTCTGTTGCAACCGCGCGCCATCCGGCGCACCCGCTGAAACCAGGAGATCACGATGAGCCCCACCAATACCGAGAACATGAAGGAACACCTGGGCGAGGCTGGCGCACACCTGAAGTCCGCCGCTTCCGCCGCTGGCTCGGCCGTCAAGGGCGCCGCCGGTGCCGCCGGCGACGAACTGCGTCTGGGCAAGGCCAACATGAAGGCCGAATTGTCCGACAGCGCGCTATCCGGCCTGGCCGCTGCTGAACTTGGCGGTGCCGCTGCCAAGGAACAGGTCGATGCCTTGATGGACAAGGGCAAGGACCTGATCGACAGCGCCGCCGACCTCATCCGCGAGCGTCCGCTGGCCTCGTTCGGCGTGGCCTTCGCCGCTGGCTGGATCATTGCCAAGCTCGCCCGCAGCAACGACTGATCGGCGTGAGCGATAACGCAACACCGCCCACTGGCGACGATTCCACCCCGGGCCAGGCGCCCGGGCTGGAAGAAAGCATCCGCCAGGTTGGCGCGGCCGGCCGGCAGACGCTGGACTCGGCTTCCAACACGCTGCGCTCCCTGCGCCGGCTGGCTTCGGCCGACCTGGCCCTGGCGCGCAGCGCGTTTGGTCGCTCATTGGCATGGAGCGGCGTGGCCATCGTGTTCGGCGCCTCGGCGTGGCTGCTGTTGGCGGCCACGGCGGTGGCGATGCTGCAATACATGGGCCTGTCGCTGTTCGTCTCGCTGCTGATCCCCACCCTCACCAGCCTGGCCGTCACCGGCTACGCGATATGGCGGGTGTCGTACTTCTTCCACCACACCGGCATGCACGCCACCCGCCGGCAGTTGTCGCGGCTGGGTCTGTTCGACGAACCAAGTGGCGACGACCCCGATGCCGAAGTGAAGATCCCCGGGGAGCACACACCGTGAATTTCGAAGCCCTGCAACGCCGTGTGCGCCGCGCCGAAGCCGTGGTGCAGGTCCGTGGCGAGGAAGCCACCCAGCACTGGGACCGGCTCAACCAGACCTGGCGCAGTGCATGGACGCCCGGCCGCATCGTGGTTGTCGGTCTGGCTGGCGGCTTCCTGGCCGGCAAGCTGGAACCCGGCGGTGCCTTCAGCGGCAGCCGCTGGCTGCAGATGATCGGCTCGGTGTCCGGGCTGGTGGCTTCGGCCCAGGCCTCGGTGGCCTCGTTTGCCGCCGCCGCAGCTGGCATGGCCGCCAGCCAGGCGGCCGGTGCCGCCGACGATGCGGATCAGGCCGCAGCCGATGCCGAACAGGCTGCTGCACCTGCGGCAACCTCCGCGCAGGCAACGGCCCGGTCCCCGGACGCCTCCAATCCTGTGCCGCCGCGCGCCGCCGAAGCCGCCACGGAACTGTCAGAATCCTGAGCCGGGCGCGGCACCGCGCCGCGCCTTATCGTCCGGAGCATCGCCCGCATGTCCGAGCCGTTGCCTGAAGCTGCCGCTGCGGCGGCCGAACCTACGCCCCTGCCGCCGCGCCCGCGCGCACCGGCGGCGCTGGTGGTGCTGGCCACCCTGGCCGTTGGTTACACGCTGTGGGCCGCGCAGGAAGTCATCCTGCCGGTGCTGCTGGCGATGTTCTTCGCGCTGATCGGCAACCCCATCATCCGCCTGTTGCAGAAACTGCACCTGCCGCGTTTCCTCGGCGCGCTGCTGGTGCTGTCGGCCGGCTTGGCCGGCGCGGCCGTGCTGACCGTGCAGCTGGCCGGCCCGGCCACCGAATGGGTGCAGGAAGCGCCGCAGCAGATGCGGCAGATCTCGCGCAAGGTGCAGGACTTCGTCAAACCTGTACAGCAGGCCAACCTGGCGGCGGAGAGCTTCGCCCGCGCTGCCGGTGGCGAAGGCAACCGCAAGGTGCAGGTGATCCGCACTCAACTCGACGATCCCTACAAGGCACTGGTGCGCACGCCCAAGCTGGCCGCATCGGCGCTGGCGGTGGTGCTGCTGACCCTGTTCTTCATGATCTACGGCGAAAACCTGCAGCGGCACGTGATCGCGCTGCTGCCCAATCGCCAGCAGAAGCGCTTCACCGCCGAGATACTGCGCTCGATCGAGCGCGAGATATCCCGCTATGTACTGACCATCACCCTCATCAACGTCGGCCTGGGCCTGATCCTGTCCGGTGTGCTGATGCTGCTCGGCATCGCCCTGCCCGAAGCACTGCTATGGGGCACGGTGGCCGCGCTGCTGAATTTCGCACCGTATGTGGGGCCGCTGATCGGCATCGTGCTGATGCTGCTGATGGGCTTCGTCGAATTCCGCGATCCACTGACCGCCCTGCTGCCGGCGCTGGCCTATCTGGGCCTGCACACACTGGAAGGGCAATTGATCACGCCTATCGTGCTCGGCCGCAGCATGGCGATCTCGCCGCTGATGCTGATCCTGGCACTGATGTTGTTCGGCTGGCTGTGGGGCATGATCGGCCTGCTGCTGGCGGTGCCGCTGCTGGTCTGCGTGAAACTGGTGCTGAGTCGCGTCGACGGCATGCAAGGCTGGGCAAAGCTATTGGAGTAGCGTCGCTATTGTGGGAGCGGCGTAAGCCGCGAAGCTGACAATGCTGAAGCAACCAGCGCCTCTGCCAACTGATGATGTCCGTAGCTTCGCGGCTCACGCCGCTCCCACAAGCAAGATCGGGCAACCACGGCCCCTACAGGCCCGGCTCATGGGCTTGGCGTAAAATGGCCGGATGAATTTCCCCGTACTCGCCATCACCCTCGATCTGGACGACACCCTGTGGCCGTTCGCTCCCATCGGTGCCCGCATCGACCAGGTGCTGCATGACTGGATGCTGGAACACAGCCCGGCCACCGCCCGCATGTACCCGGTCGCGGCCATGCGTGAACTGCGCGAACGCTCGTTCCGCGACAACCCGCATCTGCACTACGACCTCAGCGCGCTGCGCCGGCTGACCCTGGCCGAGGCGCTGGAAAAGAGCGGGGCCAGCATGGACCTGCTCGATCCGGCCTACGAAACGTTCTACGCCGCGCGCAACCAGGTCGAGTTCTACCCCGATGCATTGGCGGCACTGCGCCGCATCGCCGCACGCGTGCCGGTGGCAGCAGTGAGCAACGGCAATGCCGACCTGCAGCGCATTGGCATCGGCGAGCTGTTCGCCTTCCAGCTGGGCTCGCGCGAATTCGGTGCGGCCAAGCCGGACCCGGGCATCTTCCACGCCGCTTGCGAACGCCTTGGCGTTGAGCACGCGCAGGTACTGCACGTCGGCGATCACGCTGAAATGGACGTAGCCGGTGCGATGCGCGCCGGCCTGCGTGGTTGCTGGATCAACCGCGAAGAACATTCATGGACCCACACCGAGCTGCAGCCTGACCTGCAGTTCGACACCCTGACCGGACTGGCCGACTGGCTGGATGGCAACGCCTCCAACCCGCAGCGCTAAGCCCACGGCCGCCAGCAGACGCAAGAGAACACCATGACCCCGATTACCGCTTACACCACCGATTCCACCAACGCCCTGCCGCTGTACGTGTTGGACCGCGACGGCTTCGCCGCGTGGAAGGCACAGCAGCCGGCCGCCGTGCAGGCCTGGGCAGCAGCGCAGCAGTTCAACGCCGCACCCAACAGCGTGCTGCTGTTGCCCGGCGACAACGGCATTGCCGGCGCCGTGCTCGGCGTTGGCGACCATGCCGATGCCTACGCCTATGCACATGCGCCGTTCGCGCTGCCGGCCGGCACCATCTGGCAGGTCGCCAACGCGCTGGATGCCAGCAGCAACGCCAACCTGCAGATCGGCTGGGGCCTGGGCAGCTACCGCTTCGACCGCTACCGCAAGCTGGCCCGCCCGGCCGCACAGCTGCTGGCAAGCCCGGCCGCTGAAGTTCTCGACGTGGTGACCGCCTGCCTGCGCGTGCGCGACTGGGTCAACACGCCGACCGAAGACATGGGCCCGCAGCAGTTGGAAGACGCCGCGCGCGAGCTGGCCGACGCCCACGGTGGCGAGCTGGAAGTGATTGCCGGCGACGAGCTGCTGGAAATGAATTTCCCGACCATCCACGCCGTTGGCCGCGCCTCGCACCGCGCGCCGCGCCTGATCGTGCTGCGCTGGGGCAACGCGGGTGCGCCGCATCTGGCGCTGGTCGGCAAGGGTGTGTGCTTCGACACCGGCGGTCTGGACCTGAAGCCGGCCGATGGCATGCGCAACATGAAGAAGGATATGGGCGGCGCCGCCCACGCCATCGCCCTGGCGGGCGTGGTGATGGCGCAGCAGCTGCCAGTGCAGCTGACCCTGGTGGTGGCTGCGGTGGAAAATGCCGTCGGCCCGGATGCCTTCCGTCCCGGCGAAGTGATCACCACCCGCAAGGGCATCACCGTCGAGATCGACAACACCGACGCCGAAGGCCGCCTGGTACTGTGCGACGCGCTGACCTACGTCAGCGAGCAGAACCCGGACACCATCCTCGATTTCGCCACCCTCACCGGTGCCGCACGCATCGCACTGGGCCCGGACCTGCCGGCCTTGTTCGCCAATGACGACACCCTGGCCAACCAGTGGCTGCAGGCCGGCGACAGCACCCGCGACCCGGTCTGGCGCATGCCCTTGTGGCGTCCCTACCTGCGCTACCTCAACAGCGGCATCGCCGACCTGGCCAACGCCGGCTCGCGCATGGCCGGCTCGGTCACCGCCGCGCTGTATCTGGAGCGTTTCATCAACGAAGGCCAGGTGTGGGCGCATCTGGACGTCTACGCCTGGAACGACGGCGAACGCCCGGGCCGCCCGGCCGGCGGTGAAGCGTTGGCATTGCGCTCGGCGTGGGCGATGTTGAAGACGCGTTACGGCGCATAAAGCGTCCCTGTAGTGCCGAGCCATGCTCGGCTTTGGGCCAATACGGGAAACGCATCACCGGTTGTCCGGTGCCAGGCGCGGATTGGGGGCTCTAGCGGGTACGCCTCGCCCGCGCTGGGCGCGGCACTACAGACGGCAAGAGCCCCCTCCCCAGCCCTCCCCTTGCCTGCGGCAAAGGGAGGGAGCAATGCATCAAGCCTTCAGCGCCGCCAGCGACTCGGCCTGCAGCCGCTCATAGATCGCGAACTCGTCACTGACCGGCATACCCAATGCCTGCTCGAAAGCATCACGGTTCGCACGCGCTGCATAGGCCCGCTGTTCGCCACCACCAAGATTCGACTGGAAAATACCCGCCGCACTCACCGGCAGGAAATCCTCATAGATGATCGGATCAGCGCTGGCCAGGCCGCGCTCGATCAACACCTCCGCCGGCAAGGCACGGGTTTCCTGGTCCGCGGCAAGGCCCGCATCGGTCAGGCTGTAGCGGTAATAACCCAGGCCTTCGCGGCGCAGCGTTGCATGGTCATCCGGGAACGCGGTGAACGCGCCCTGCAGGCGCTGCATGTAGTCGCCACCGGCGCTGCCTTCGCCGCCGCGCGCCTGCGCAAGCAGGGCGTCATACAGATCACGGCCCTTTGGCGTCAGCGCCAGGCCGCGCTGTTCGATCTCACCGAAGCGCGCGGTATGCGTGCCGGCTTCGTTGTCGGCGCCCGAGGGGAAATGCACCATTTCCTCCAGCGCCTTGAAGCTGGTCTGGCGCAGCAGGATGGCGCAATCGCGGCGCGGCGGGCCTTCGATCACGGCCTTTGCCGCCAGACCACGCTCGTGCATTGCCGCCTGTGCGGCATCGATGTCCAGCGTGCGCGGGGTGAGGTGGTTGATATGCGGGCCACGGAAACTGACCACGTCGGCAACCAGACGGTGCGCGCCATGCAGGGCGTGATAGGTCTCCAGCGAGACGGTGGCTTCGTTGTGCCAGCGGAAGGTCTCCAGCGACTCGACGACGAAGCGCCAGGCATCGTCTTCGCTCAAACCACCGTCGCGCTCGCACTGTTCAATCAGCTGCAATGCGCCGGGGGTGAAGATGTTGCGGCGGGCGAGGATCTCGGCGGCCTGCTCGCGCAGCGCGGCGTCCTCGATCAACTCCAGCCGCAGCAGCGAGGTGAACACACGGAACGGGTTGCGGTTCAAGGACTCGCCGTCCACCGGCCGGAACGCAGTGGAGTGCACCGGCACGCCGGCCACCGACAGATCGTAATACCCCACCGGCTGCATGCCCATGACCGCGAACAGGCGGCCAAGCGTGGCCAGCTCCTGCGCGGTGCCGACGCGGATTGCGCCATGGCGTTCCACGTCCAGGCGCTCGCGTTCACCACTGCGCTGCATCTGCGCGGCCAGCTCCGGCTGCGCTGCGAGGACGTCGGCGTTGATCGCGCCAACCAGTTCCACCAGCGTGCCGTACAACGGCACTTCGGTGCGGTACATATGCGACATCGCCTGCGAGAACAGGCTGCGGATGTGATCGGGCGAAACGAAACGGTCGGCGGTCATGACAAAGCGCTTTGACGCGAAATCGAAGGAACGCCATTTTCGCCCGGAATCGCCCCCTGCGCCTATCTGCAGGGCAGCAAATACCGCCGCGGTTTACTCCACGTCACTCCTGCGCGCCGCCGCCTCGCGCTGGGCGCGGTCGCCGAGCTGGCGCTGCAGCAGCGGATCCAGCGCTATCGGCCGGTCCCAGTGGTCGAAACTGGCGACGATGGCGTGGCGCAGGGCCCGCCAGCGCAGGTTGTCCGGGGCCGGCTGCAGGCCAGCCAACACCTCTTTCCAGCTGGCCTCGGGCTGCTGTGCGCGGGCCTTCACCGCATTACGGCAGTTGCTGCCATTGAGCTTGCCCCAGAAGCAGGCCAGATAGACATCGCCGGGCTTCCAGCCATGGTCCTGCAGCAAGGCCTGCACATAGCCCGGGCGGGCACTGGCATAACGCGCCAGCTCATCGACGAAGGCCTCCGGGTAGCGCGCGGCATAGGCGTTGATATCGGCCAGCTGCTTGTCCACCCAGACATCACCGGTGGCCGGCGCGTAGACCTCGGCCACCGCTGCCGTTGCCGGCTGTTGTGCCAACAACGGCAAGGGCAGCACGGCAGCTGCCAGCAGACCCAGTCGCAGCAGCAACGCTGGCCGACGCAGGTGGTGCCGGAAGCCTGCCGCGCTCACCTCAGTTGCCCTGTGCCGCTGCAGCCTGCGCGGCGACCGCACGCACGGCTTCCGGCCACTGGTGGGCGGTGTCGGCATGATGCAGGCGCGGCTCTTCCGCGGAGACACCGTGCTCGGCCTCGTGTGCCCAGGTCATCGCGTACGGGGTGTGGATGCCCCAGCCGCCCAGACCCAGCACCGGCTCGATATCCGAGCGCAGCGAATTGCCGATCATCACGAAACGCTCGGCCGGCATGTTGAACTCGGCCAATACCTTGGCGTAGGTCGACTGGTCCTTCTCGGAGATGATCTCGATGCGCGGGAACAGGTCCAGCAGGCCGGAACGCTCGATCTTCTGCTCCTGGTGGAACAGATCGCCCTTGGTGATCAGCACCACCGGGTATTCGGCAGCTATGGCAGCCACGGCTTCGCGGACGCCATCGATGACATCGACCGGATGCTCCAGCGTGCGCCGGCCGATCTCGACGATCTGGCGCAGGTCATGCGCGGAGATCTTCTCGTCGGTGAGCTCGATGGCGGCTTCCAGCATCGACAGGGTCATGCCCTTGGCGCCGTAGCCGAACACGGCCAGGTTGCGCCGCTGCACCTTGAGCAGATGCTGGGCAGTACCGGCGTCGTGCAGGTCGATGTAGTTGCTGAGGATCAGGCCAAATTCGTGCTCGGCCTTCTGGTAGTAGTCTTCGCTCTTCCAGAGCGTGTCATCGCCGTCGAAGCCGACCAGGCCGATGGCGGAGGGGGTGGTCTGCGTGTTCATGCCGCACAGGATAGCAATCTGCCTTGAAGTGAATAGGGGATTGCGTCCGGGAGGCGGGGGGTGGCGGGCTGGAATGGCAGCTCAAGCAAAGTGCAACGGCAAGAGCACCCCTCCCCGGCCCTCCCCTGCACTGCGTGCAAGGGAGGGAGCGGACCGCGCAAACTGCTGGTGCATCGCGCAATGCCGCTTCTACCCCCTCCCTTGCGCAAAGCGCAGGGGAGGGTTGGGGAGGGGTGCTCTTCGAGCCCTACCCGGGTTACCAATTACTTCTTATGCGCGGCCGCATAAGCGCGGTACTCCTCCGGTGTCAGCTTGCCATCCTTGTTGCCATCGGCTTCGTCGAACACCTGCGCCAGGCCGGCGTTGGCCTGCGACTCTGTCTTGGTGATGGCACCATCGCCATCGGCATCCACGTCGGCCCAGCTCTGCCCACCGCCGGCGGCTGCCGATGCCTTGGCGGCGCTGCTCGATGCACTGGCAGCAGCGTTCTGCGCCTGTTCTGCCGAATCCTGCGCCTGTGCAGCCTGTGCCTGCGCGGCGGCGGCCTGATCCTGTGCATCCTGCGCCATGGCCGGCAATGCGAGCGCGGAACCTACGATGGCAACCAGGGCGAACAGCGGAGTGCGATTACGTACGGTCATCAGGTCTTCCTCGTGTGTTGGCTAAAGCGCGGAAACTCCGCACGCCTCCACCCTGACAAGCAGCGACTGAATCGTTTGCACCCTGCAAAACCGCGAAGAACATCCTGTTAACCACTTCCGCTCAAACAGCGGTTACCGCCCTCGTTAGTCATGCATGAAGCGAACGTAAGCCCGGGATTAGAGCGTTCCAGCCATCGCGCCTATCCGCACGATCATGGCCATTCAATGCTCATGCGTAGTACCAGCCAGGGGTTGCCGCGAACTGAACAACAACCAACCCAGGCCGACGCCAATCGCTACCCCGATCAGTTCCAGCAGCACGCGCGTACCCAACTGGTCCGGATCATGGATCGAAGCCAGGGCCAATTTGGCGTACAGCGGTGACTGCAGGTTCACCATACCCAGCGAGAAAAGCTTCCAGCCATCGACACCTGCGGCGATGGCCGCTGCCATCAGGCTTGCGTAAGCGATGGCGTGACCGTTACGCAATCCCGTACGGCGGCACACCTGCCACCACAGCGCGAACACCACGAAGCCAACGGCCAGGGCAATCAAGCCCGCCTCCAGCGAGCCCAGCAGTCCGTAATGCAGAACCAGATTCATCGGTGCGGTGCGGTCCATTCGGGGAACCGCAGTCTACCCGCCCCTGCGCCGCTCAACGCACCGGGAAGTCATAGGCCGTGGTCGGCGTGGGCTCGGGCTTGAAGGTGTAATGCCACCATTCCATTGGATAGTTGGCAAAACCCTGCGCCTGCATCGCATCCAGCAGCAGCTGCCGGTTCTGCTTCTGCAACGTGCTGATATCGGGATTGGCGGTATGCGCCAGCACATCGAAGCGATCGAAGCCGGTGCCCATGTCCAAGGCGGTGCAAGGCATGCGGCGGCAATCCAGCACGCCCAGGTCCACCGTCGCCGCCCGGCTATGGCCCGAGGTTTCGGCGATGTAGCCGTCGAGCAGGCGGCTCTTGTCGATATTCGGGTAATAGCGCTGCTTGGCGATCTGATCCTTGCCATCGTGCACCCAGGCGACAAAGGACGTCACCGCGTGCACCGGCCGGTAGCAGTCAAACACCTGCAATCGATAGCCCTGCGCACGCAGCCCGCGCTGCACCCGCGCCAAGGCCTGCGCCGCCGGCTGCAGCAGATAACAGCGCGGTGCTTCATAGCCGGGGACGACGCGACCGGTGAAGTTGTCGGTGCCGGCATAGCGGATGTCCAGGGCGATGTCCGGGGCCAGCGCGGTGACATCGACGATGCCTGCCTGTGCCGGCGTCTTTGCCGCTGATACCTGCACCTGCTGGGCAGGTGCGGTGAGCGGCAACAGTGCCAGCAGCAACGGCAGCGATTTAGTGGCAATCGCCATGGCGTTGGAATTCCAGATCGGGGTAGTCATAGCTGAAGTCGATATCCGGGTCGATGGCGCGCAGGTGCAGCAGCGGGTGTTGTGCGTCGCCGGAAAAGTCCAGCCAGGCGTCGGCATCTTCGCCCAACCCCTGCCAGGCCACATACCAACGCTCACCGGCGCGCATCACCTGCCCGCTCATGCGCGGTGATTTGAGCGAGGCGAACTGCAGCTTGCCATCACGCGGGCACAAGGACACCTCGCCGAACCACGGATCTCGCCAGACGCCAGCCTTGCTGCCGAACTCGGCCGGCGTGGCCGGGCGTGCATCCGGCAATGCAGGGCGCACATGCCCTGCAGAACGGCGCTGCGCGGCAGCATCGTCAATCAACCTGGCGTAATGCAGCACGTCATTGTCCGCGGCCGGTGCGGTGTAATGCTTGAGCATGGCCTGCATCAGCGCCGTGCGTGCGTCTTCGCCCTCACCGTTGATCAGGATCACCACGCCGGTCTTGAGATCCGGCAGCAAGGCCAGCGAGGAATACATGCCGGACAAGGTGCCGGTATGCGCGACCTTCCACTGCCCATCCATATCCGACAGACGCCAGCCATAGCCATAGGCGTAGAAGTGCATGTTGTCCCAGTCGCGCAGGCGTTGGCTGATCGGCATCGGCATATGCGCCGTCCATAACGCACGCCGCTGGCCTGCATCCAGCCAGCGCGGCGCCTGCGCCGGGTCCAGCAGCACCTGCATCCAACGCAGCATGTCGTTGAGGCTGCAGCGGATTCCGCCGGCAGCCATCGACGGAAAGTCGGTGACCTCAGCCGGGTCGCGCTCGGCGGCGACGTTACCCTTGCCATCACGATGATGTGGCTGGGCGATATTACCGAGCGCCGCGGGTGACCACGCGCCAACCTGGCAACGCTGCATGCCCAGCGGCTGGAAGATCTCCTCGCGCACCAGCTGCGCGTAAGGTTTGCCGCCTGCGGCAGCGGCGACTTCGCCGGCCACCACATACATGAGGTTGTCGTAGGCATACGCGCTACGGAAGCTGCCGGTCGGCTTCAGATGCGCCAAGCCGGCAATGATGTCCTGGCGATCAAAGTTGTTCGGTTCGGGCCACAGCATCAGGTCGCCTGCGCCCAGGCCGAGGCCGCTGTTGTGGATCAGCAGATCGCGCACCTGCATGTTGCGCGTCACCCATGGGTCCTGCATGCGGAACTGCGGCAGGTACCTGGTGACCGGATCATCCCAACGCAGCTTGCCGGCCTGCACCAAACGCGCGAGCACCGCTGCGGTCATCGCTTTGGTGTTGGAGGCGATCTTGAACAGGCTGTCGTCGTTGATCGCTGCGCCCTCGCCCACGGCCAGCTCACCGCGGGTGATACGCCGCACCACCTTGCCGTCCTCGATCACGCCCACCGCAATGCCGGGCAGCTTATAGCGCTGCATCGCCTGGTCAACCAGGGCATCCATCCGCACAGGGTCGACGTCCGCTGCCAGCAGAGGATTAGCCAGCAGCATGGCAGTAGCGGCCAACAACAGTTTCAGTCGCATCGTCATCGTTCTCCACAAAAGCGAACGGCCCGCCGAAGCGGGCCGTTCTCAAACACTACATCAGAAGTTCCAGGTTACGACCAGGTTGCTGTAACGCGGAGCCTGCCAATGCGTACCTTCGCCGAAGTAAGGCATCTTCGTGCCCGGGGTGCTCTCGTAGCGGGAGTGCACGTTGACCACGGTCTGCCGGTTGAGCAGGTTGTAGACCGACAGGCGTGCCGTCAAGTCGATACCTTCCACCGGCAGGGTCCACATCACGCTGGCTCCGAGATCGATTACCCACGGCATGCGGCCAAAGGCACCGCGCCCGGAGTACTCCTGCTCGCGGCTGGCCCACGTCGAGCAGTTGGCTTTGCACAGCCAGCCCGAACCACCACCACTGTATTCACCCGGGCCGCCGGCATTGCGGTTGTCGTTTGGCCAAACCACGCCAAACGCGGTGATTGGGCCACCCGAACGGGCCGATAGCGTGCTGCCGAAGGACCACTGTTCATTCAACTTGAACGCACCACGCAGCTTGAACTGGTGACGGGCATCATTGAAGGTCACGCCAAAGCGCTCGTTGACCGCCGGGTGATCGTAGTACTGCACCAGATTGGTGTCGTTGTAGCCGGTGTCCGAGTTCACTGGTCCTTCGATATTGCCTTCGCTCTTGGACAGCAGATAGCTGGCATTGAACGACCACTTGTCATTCCAGGCGCGGTCGATCTGGAACTCCAGCGCCTTGTAGGTCCGCTTGGGACGCTTGTAGCCCATGATGGTGCCGCTACCCAGTGCCTTGTAGCCGTCCTTGGACGAATCAAGGCTCACCCAGCTGTTGGTATCCGGGCACCACAGCTGATTTGTTTCACCCGGATTGATGATCGGCCAGTCACCCGAATACCAGTCGCAGCCTTCCACGTGGTTGATGCGCGCATCTTCAACGGCGCGGGTCATGCGGCGGTAGGTCGCATTGACGCCGTACGACCATTCTTCGTTGATCGCCTGCTGGAAGCCGAGGATGTACTCATCCTGGAACACCTGCTTCAGGTCACGCGCTACCGCCGTGCGAACGTCCGTGGGCGCCGGAGCATTGCCTTCGGTGTTGACCGGGCCGATCTGCTGGCCGAGCACCGGCACCTTGTAGGTACTGCCGTTTGAGCTCTGCTTCTCTTCCCACCCATTGAACGCGTAATACGTATGCTCATCGGTGGTGCCGCCACCAAAGTAGTCGGTGAGCTTGTTGGTGAGCGGGGTGTAGTAGCGGCCCGCGTTACCGAACACCTTCATCGAGCCATCGCCCTTGACGTCCCAGCTGAAGCCCAGACGCGGCGAGATCATGTCATTGAACTTGGACTTGGCGAAGGTGGCACCAGAGGCCAGCTTGTTGTGGAACTGGTCGAAACGCACGCCAAGGTTCAACAGCAGGTTCGGGGTGACGTTCCAGTTGTCTTCCAGATAGAACGCCTGCGCCTTGGTGCTGACCGGCGCACCGGTGACCTTGTAGCGCGCGTCAACGATATCGGTGATACCGGCAGGCAGCGTTACTCCGTTTACGGAACTGCCCGCGTCCACGGAGAGCACCTGGTAGGTGGATCCATCACCCGGATAGATGGTCGAGCTGACCGAATCCATCACCTCCTGATCCAGACCGAAACGAATCAGGTGATCACCCAGCGTCCATTCAAAGTCCAGGCGCGCAGCTTCACGCTTGTCTTCACGGTTGCTGATGGCGTCGTTGGTCGGGTGGCAGCCCACGCCTTCCTGTTCGCCATAGATCCTGCTGTAGCTGGACGCCACCGTGATGATGCTGCACTCGCCATCCGACGGGCTGTCACTCACTGCGCTACGCTTGTTGACGCCGTACATCGCCTTGGCAACGAAGTTGTCGCTCAGATGTCCGGTGTAAGTCAACGACCAGTTGTCGCCGCCGGAGGAGCCACTGCTCTGACCGCTGGATTCACCAAAAATGTTGGTATTCCAATCATAGTCGTCGTAGCTGGTGGTCACTGAATCCGACTTGTCGGAGAAAGCGAGAAACTCCAGCTGATGGTTGTCGCTGATGCGCCAATCGAGCTTGGTGCCCCAGAAATCGTTATTGCTCTTGGTCTTCCACGCTTCGGAGTTATCGAGGTCCTGCGACTTGCTGTCGCGGTTCTCATACATAGCGAAGAAGAACAACTTGTCCTGCATGATGGGACCGGACGCCCATACATTGGTCTTCGTCAGCGGGGCGCGATCTCGGCTGGTGCGGTTACGCTCGTCGATGCTGCCATCGCTGTGGAAATGATCCTTCTTCTCCGAAGCCCATGCCGACGGCTCCATGGTGACTTGCACGCCACCCTTGAACTCATTGCCGCCCGAACGGGTGATGGCATTGATGACGCCACCGGTGCTGCGGCCGAACTCGGCCGAGTAGCCACCGGTCTTGATCTGGAACTCTTCATAGAAGTTGAAGGGAACCTCCGAGAAACCCTGGCGGCGGTAGGGATCGGTAACGTTCAAACCGTTGATGTAGGCCACGTTCTCGGCTACGGAGGAGCCACCGAAGCTCAGACCACCGAAGCTCGAGCCGGAATCCACCACGCCGGGCGCCAGCAAGGCGACAGCGGCTACGCTCTGGTCCACCGGCATGTGCGCCAGTTCTTCGCGCTTGATGTTGAACGAAGATTCGGTCGAATAGACATCCACCCGATTGACGATCTTGGAGCCGGTTACCTGCACCGAGTCCAGGGTAACCGCGTTGCCTGCTCCACCACCACCCAGATTGACGTTGGTGGTGCCGCCCAGCGACACGTTGACCGCCACCGGCTCCTTGTCGACTTCCCCGTCGCGCTTGACCTGCAGGCTGTAGTCGCCCACCGGCAGCTGGCTCAGGCGATACGAGCCGTCAGCGCCCACGGTTACGGTACGGGTCAAACCCGTCGCCTTGTTCACCACGGTGATCTGGTCACCGGAGTTTGCGCGGCCGGCAATCGCACCGTTCGCACTCTGTGCCATCACGCTCGGCGCCATCACGCCAAGACAGGCACCCAATGCGACGGTCAGCGCCGCTCTTTTCAACATTTTCCTGTTCATCCCCTGCTCTCTCCTGCAGACGTAAATCGATAAGTAAGACAACGGTTACGACGTTCTATTACTTGGACTCCGGCGCCAGAACCTGCGACTGGAAGTCGTATTGCCACTGGTTGAAGTAAAGGTTCCCCCCTTCCCACTCAACCTCACCTCGTTGCAGATCAACGGTCTCCGAACGGAAGTGCTGCTTGGCAGGCACGAACGCGCGTGAGTAGTCATCGTTGAACGCGATGCGGTAGGCATCCAGCCCGCCGAAATAGAAATTGCGTTGTTCGGGCTGGTCGCTGTCCAGTGCACCCGTGCTTACATCCATCGGCACCCAGCCGTAGGGCGCAAGATAGAGCGCGCCCCAATCGTGCAGGTTGTTGTAGCCGACCTCGTTGTCCGAATACACCATGCCCGACTGCCAACGCGCCGGGATACCGTTCATCCGCAGCAGCGAGATCAGCAGCAAGGTCTGCTGGCCGCAATCGGCGTGCCCTGCATGCAATGCGTAATCGGAAATATTGCTGATCGTCGAGTACTCGCGGGCGCCGCCCCACGGAATCGCATCCACCGCGTCGAACAACTTCTTGGCGACGCGGTAGGGATTGGTTTCATTGCCCACCGCCTTGCGCGAGAACTCCCGCATGGCCGGGGTGAACACCACATGCGGTGCGCGCTCGGCCAGATAGGGCGCAAGCAGCGGGTCCCGCGGCGTTGGCAGCACCTTGTCCGGGTCGATGATGAAACGGCGCGCGGAGATGGTGAGCTCGTAGCTGACCGAGAACTCGGTCGGCGTGCCGGCTACGGCCTTGCGCTCAAGATAGGCGGTGCGCTGCAAGGTGTCTTCGGGTGCGATCTGTGCGCCCTGCGGCACGCTGGACAGCCATTGGATGTTTTCCTGCTGGCCGGGTATCGAACGCGGGTACGGCAGCCAGGCGCGCACGGTCTTTCCCGCCGGCACCGCATCGGCATCGACCTTGATGGACTGGGTGATACGCACGCGGCGCGGGCTGATGCTGGTCTGGCCGCCCTGCTCCGATGCCTGGATCACCTCCAGATGGTGCGAGCCGAGTCGCTCATAAGGACCGGGCCGGGAAACACGCTTCTCCGGCGGCCGCCGGTTGGAAGCCTCGGCACTGAACAGGAACAGATTATTGGGGGCGCGCTTGAACCAGCGACGCTGGCCATCGATGTCCAGATGCTCGATCAGGCCGGCGTCGTCCCAAGCCTTGAACTCCTCGTCGCGCAGGTCGGGGACCGACTTGCGCACCGCCGCCTTGGCCTGCGCTTCGTCCAGAGTGAAATCCAGGCGGATACGGCGCATGCGCTCACGCTGGAACAGGTAGGCGGCGCGGCTGTCGGCATCGGTAGCGGGCGCGGCCAGCGCCTTGTCGATTTCAGCCTCCGCGCCGGCAAAATCGCCACGGTCCACGCGCGCTACCAACTCGGGCAACGCCGTCGATGGCGCCTCACCGGCATGGGCGATCCAGGCCAGGCCCATGCACAGGGCAGAGGCGAGGACCTTGCGGGCGAACGGTACGCGGGCAAAGCGGGCAGAATCGGCGTTTGAAGCCACGGCAACACTTCCACGTGCAGGGTGGTTAACGCTGTGTAACACGCACCCGACAGCGGGTCAATAATTTATTCTTGCTTTCGACGACGAAAGGAATAAGTATTCCTGAGCATCAACGAGGGGAGCTTCCCAATGCTTGCTTTGCCGCCGCTATCCCAGCGCCGACGCTTTGCCCCGCTGGCGCGGGCTTTGATCCTTGCCACGGCAGTGTGCGCCGGGCCGGCTTTCGCGCTGTCGCGGGCCCCCGTGGCCGCGATTGCTCCCACTTATGCCGGCATCATCGGCCTGGAAGACGCCCTGCTGACGCCGCAGCCCTGGATCAGCAAGCTGCCCAATGCCGACGCGGTGATCCTGGACCGCGCCGCCATCGATGCGCAGAACGCCCGCATGCGCCAGCTTGATGCTTCCATCATCGACCTGCACAAGCTGCCCACGCTACTGCCACAAGTACTGGTCCGCGAGCAGATCAACGGCATTTCCAAGGCCCCGAGCCGCCCCCTGTACGATGTCCATGGCAAGCTGGTCACTCCAGCCCAGCTGCAGGCGGTGACCGCCAACCTCGGCCTGGATGCGATCCCGGCCACGCGCCCGATCCAGTACGGGCTGGTGGTACACCGCGCCGCGCTGCGCGCCTTCCCCACCGAGCTGCGCGTATTCAGCAGCCAGGGCGATACCGATATCGACCGCTTCCAGGAGTCGGCGCTGTTCCCCGGCGACGCCGTGGCGGTGCTGCATGAGAGCGCCGACGGCAAGTGGGTATTCGTCGCCAGCGAACGCTATGCGGCATGGATGGAAAAGCGCTTCGTCGGCATCGGCAGCGCCGAACAGGTATTCGGCTACGGTGCCAGCGGCCCGTATCGGGTGATCACCGCCGGCAAGGCGTTCACCGCACACACCCCGGAAGAGCCGCGTGTCTCCGACCTGCAGTTGGAAATGGGCGTGCGCGTGCCCGTGCTGGCCGACTGGGCGGTCATGGACCCGGTCAACGGCCAGCAGGCGCATGGCGGCCATGTGATCCAGCTACCGGTGCGCAATGACGACGGCAGCCTCGCATTGGTGCCTGCGCTGCTGCCGCGCTCGCAGGAATCGTCCAGCGATTACCTGCCGCTGACCCAGGCCAACCTGATCACCCAGGCCTTCAAGTTCCTCGGCGAACGCTATGGCTGGGGTCATTCCTATGACACCCGCGATTGCAGCGGCTTCGTCTCCGAGATCTACCGCAGCTTCGGCGTGCTGCTGCCGCGCAATACCAGCGCGCAGGCAATCAGCCCGGCCTTGAACCGCGTGCCGTTCACCGACAAGGACAGCAAGGCCAAACGCAACGAGGCCATCGCCAACCTGCAGGTCGGTGACCTGGTGTACATCCCCGGCCACGTGATGATGATGCTCGGCGAAGCCAATGGCATGACCTGGGTGATCCACGATACCTCCGGTGGCAGCTGGTTCGACGCCAGCGGCAAGCGCGTGCATGCCAGCCTCAACGGCGTATCGGTGACCCCGCTGCAGCCGATGATGGCCAGCGATACCGCCAGCTATATCGACCGCATGACCAACATCCAGCGCATCCGCCTGCAAGACACCAAATGAAGATCACCGACATCGAACTTGGCATGCTCCGCGTGCCGCTGAAAACCCCGTTCAAGACCGCGCTGCGTACCGTGGAAACGGTGGAAGACATCGTGGTGATGGTACGCACCGACACTGGCCACACCGGTTACGGCGAGGCGCCGGCCACCGCGGTGATCACCGGCGACACCCACGGCTCGATCATCGAGGCCATCAACACCTTCATCAAACCCCGCCTGATCGGCGAGGACATCAGCAACCTCAACCGCATCTGCGGCCTGATCCAGACCTCATTGGAGCGCAACACCAGCGCCAAGGCGGCGGTGGAAATCGCCATCTACGATCTGTGGGCACAGCTGCACAAGGCACCGCTGTACCAGATGCTGGGCGGCGGCGACCCGGTGATCACCACCGACATCACCATCAGCGTCGACTACATCGACAAGATGGTGGCCGATTCGCTGTCAGCGGTGGAGCGCGGCTTCGAGTCGCTGAAGATCAAGGTCGGCAAGGACATCGGCCTGGACATCGAACGGGTCAAGGCCATCCACGCTGCCGTTGAAGGCCGCGCACTGTTACGCCTGGATGCCAACCAGGGCTGGACCGCCAAGCAGGCGGTGTATGCGATGAACGTACTGGAGAACGCCGGCGTCGTACTGGAGCTGCTGGAACAGCCGGTGAAGGCAGCGGACATCGCCGGCATGAAGTACGTCACCGAGCGGGTCAACACACCGGTGATGGCCGACGAGAGCGTGTTCAGCCCGCACCAGGTGTTCGACCTGATCCAGCAGGGGGCGGCCGACATCATCAACATCAAGCTGATGAAGACCGGCGGCATTTCCAATGCAATCAAGATTGCCGATATCGCCTCGTTGTACGGCGTGCCGTGCATGATCGGCTGCATGCTGGAATCCAGCATCAGCGTGGCCGCAGCGGTGCACCTGGGCGTGGCCAAGTCCGGCGCGATCAGCAAGGTGGATCTGGATGGGCCGTCGTTGAGCCAGTTCAATCCGGTGGTGGGTGGTGTGATCTTCAATGAATCGGAGATCAGCATTACCGACGCGCCGGGCCTGGGCATCATCGAGGTGCGCGGGCTGGAGATGATCAAGCCGTGATCACGCAGGCGGCAACCGGTCTCTCCTCGGTTGCCGCCGCCGTGATCGCGCATGCGCAAACAACAGCACCGGCAAAGCCCGGTGCTGTTTTGTTTTGGGAGGAGCGCCCCTATCAACGCATGAAGCTGGCTTCAGCTTCGGCTGTCGCCCCCTCCCTTGCGCGCAGCGCAGGGGAGGGTTGGGGAGGGGTAGCTTCTGCTTCTGCTTCTGCTTCTGCTTCTGCTCCGGCTCCGGCTCCGGCTCCGGCTTCTGCTGTTGCTGTTGCTGTTGCTGTTGCTGTTGCTCCAGCTTTTGCCCCACCGGGTCCCCTTCCGCAGCGACGCAGCCACCGGACAAGACCCCGCAGGGGCGGCGTGCATGGATGCACGTCGTTTTTCGACGAGACAGGGACGTCTCGTCGAAAAATCCCGGCGGCGGAGTGGACCCGCGACGCGCAGCGTCGTGGGCGCGTAGGCAGGGTGTGCTTTCTTTTGGTTAGCTTTTCTTTGCACAAGCAAAGAAAAGTAACTCGCTCCCCGAAGGGGAGTGAAAGCCCTTGCTTTGACTTTGACTTGCCCTTTGGCACCTCCAAAGCAGCTGCAACGGCAACGGCAAAACCAGAATCAAAAGCTTTCACCCTCCTTCGGGGCGCGAGCGCACCTTTGTTTGCTTGTGCAAAGGAACGTGGCCCAACGAGGCGCCTTTTCAACAGCCGAATGGCTGGTCAAGCACACCCTGCCTCCGCACCTTCCGCGCTGCGCGCTCCAGGTCCACTCCGCTGGCAGGATTTTTCGACGATACATCCCTGTATCGTCGAAAAACGACGCACATCCCTGTGCGTCGCCCCTTTCGGGGTCTTGTCTGCCAGCTCCGTCGCTGCGGAAGGGGACCCGGTAGATCAAAGGCAAGAGCAACAGCAACAGCTACCCCTCCCCAACCCTCCCCTGCACTTCGTGCAAGGGAGGGGGCTGGAGCAACAGCAGAAGCAAAAGCAAAAGCAGAAGCTACCCCTCCCCGGCCCTCCCCTGCGCTGCGCGCAAGGGAGGGAGCGACGCATTGCTCCGCTTGCTTGCGCAATCCCTTAAAGTCATCAGCAGATAAACACCCATACGCCCATGCCACCTCTGGTAAAAATCCGCTCCGAACGCGAACAGATGTCGGCCATCGAACGGCGCATCGCCGACTTCATCCTCGACAACGCACACCTGCTGCGCGATTACTCCTCGCAGCAGCTCGCCAATGCCCTGGATATCAGCCAGTCCAGCGTAGTCAAGTTCAGCCAGAAGCTCGGCTTCAAAGGCTATCCAGACTTGAAATACTCGGTAGGCGCCGCCGTGGCCGCCGCAGGCAACGGCGAAAGTACCCGTTGGCCACCGGAAGACCAGCCAGGCGGCTACCTGCTGATCGCCGAGACCCTGCGGCGTGCCAAAGTGGCGGCCGAAGAAGAAACGAAGGCCGCCAACCCGCAGGCCGATGTCGAGGCCATCATCGGCTTGATCGATACCGCACCCAAGGTCTTCATCTACGGACTCGGAGACGATGGCCTGTACGCGCGTGAGTTCGCCATGCGCCTGTCACTGCTCGGCTTCCTCACCGTGCAGCATGCCGACCCCATCCTGATGACCGCCAACCTCTCGGCGGCCCGCCCCGGCGACGTGCTGCTGGTGTTCTCCGAGTTCGGCAAGCTGCCACAGCTGTGGCAGTTGTCGCGGCAGTTCCAGGAAGTCGGTGGCAAGGTCGTGTCGATCACCCGCCACACCGCCAACCCCCTGCGTGCACACGCCGATGCGGCGCTGGCCATCTGCGCGCATGACCCGCAGCCACCCATCGCGCAACTGCTGTACCGCAGTTCGCTGCAATACCTGCTGGATTTCGTGTTCGTACTGCTGTGCCAGACCAATCCTGATCGGCAGCGGCAGCTGGCATTGAACCAGGAACGCATCCAGCATCTGATCGACAACTGACCCAGGAGCCGGCGCCATGCTCAGCTTGTTACACCGAAACTTCCGTCACCTGCTGGGCAGCGCATTGATGCTGATTGCCCCGGTCAGCATCGCTGTGCCGCTGGCCACACCCATGGGCGAAGCACACCAGCTGATCGTGGTCACTTCTGCCGGCTGGGACACACCCAATGGCCACCTGCAGGCCTTCGAGCGCACCGCCAGCGGCTGGAAAGCCCATGGCGCGGGTTTCGATGTCAGCCTCGGCCGTAGTGGCAGCGCCTGGGGCATGGGCGTGCACCCGCAACAGGCAGATGGCCCGCAGAAGCGCGAAGGCGATGGTCGCAGCCCGGCCGGCATCTTCGCTATCGGCCCGGCCTTCGGCTATGCCGAACACATCAGCAGCGCCATGCCCTACCAGCCGATGCTGGCCAGCAGCTACTGCATGGATGTCCCTGCCTCGCCGCTGTACAACCAGATCGTCGATGCCGCCAAGGTCGGCGAAGCCGCGGTCAAGGGTTCCACCGAGGCCATGCGCCTGGACCTGCACAACGACGGCGACCGCCGTTACCGCGAAGGTTTCGTCATCGAGCACAACCCAGGTGCGGTGCCTGGCCAGGGCAGCTGCATCTTCGCCCATCTGTGGCGCCAGCCCGGCGAAGCGACCGTCGGCTGCACGGCAATGGAGCCAGCGCGCATGTCGGCCTTGCTGGCTTGGTTGTCTCCCGACGCCAAGCCGCTGTTCGTGCTGCTGCCCGACGCCGAGTACCAGCGCCTGCAGCGCAGCTGGGATCTGCCCGCACTTCCAGAAACCACTCGTTGAGCATTTCTCCGTTACCGGGCATCTTCCCTTCCTTTAGCCAGACCTTCTCTTCATGACCGACAGCGCACCCGCAAAAACTTCCAAGGTCTCCGCGCCCGTCAAGGTGCTGATCGCGCTGGTGCTGGCCGCCATCGTCGGCCTGGCATTGACCGCCTACGACCAGACGCTGGCACTGAAGATCGCCGACGTGCTGCGGCCAATCGGCCGACTCTGGCTCAATGCGCTGCAGATGACGGTAGTGCCCCTGGTCACCGCATTGGTGATCGTCGGCGTCAATACCGCCAGCAATGCCGCCGCCTCCGGGCGTACCGCCCGCAACGCAATCATCGTGTTCCTGATCCTGTTGGTCGGCTCGGCCGCTTTCTCCGCGGTGATCACCCCGTTCCTGCTGGACCTACTGCCGCGTGATGCCGACAACATCCAGGCCTTCCGCGATGCACTGCGCTCACCAACCACCGCCGCCACACCGCTCAGCGCCGCGCAGTGGATCAGCTCGCTGATTCCCAGCAATGCACTGGCGGCAGCCGCCTCCAGCGCGATGCTGCCGCTGGTGGCCTTCGCCATGTTCTTCGGCTTTGCCCTGAGCCGGCAGGAACCGGAGCGCCGCGACCGCATCCTGGAAATCATCCGCATCATCGCCGACACCATGATCACCATCGTGCGCTGGGTGCTGTGGGCGGCACCGGTGGGCGTGTTCGCGCTGGTCTTCGTGGTCTGCGCCGAGGTCGGCATGAGCATCATCGGCGTGCTGGGCTATTACATCGTGCTGATGTGCGTGATCTACATCCTGATCACCCTGCTGCTGTACCTGGTCGCCCGCTTCGCCGCCGGCGAGCCGTTCGGCCGCTTTGCCCGTGCATTGGTGCCGGTACAGGTGATTGCCGGCAGCACGCAGTCCTCGCTGGCCTCGCTGCCGGCCATGATCGACAGCGCGCGCAACCGCCTGGGCTATCCGCCGGCGCTCACCTCGCTGGTGCTGCCAATGGCGGTATCACTGTTCCGCATCACCAGCCCGGCGCAGTACATCGCCGTGGCCAGCTTCATTGCCTGGTTGTACGGCATTGATGTGCATGCCTCACAGTACGCAGTGGCGGTGTTGCTGGCAGCGGCGATCAGCATGGGTTCGACCGGCCTGCCCGGCCAGGCCAACTTCATGACCAACAACATGCCGATCACCCAGAGCCTGGGCCTGCCGGTGGAACCGCTGGGCGTGCTGCTGGCGGTGGATACCATCCCCGACGTGTTCTGCACCATCGGCAATGCCACCGGCGGTGTCACCGCAACCGGCATCGTCGCCCGGCGCACGGCACAGCACCCGGAGCAGGACCCGGGCAGCGACAGCTGATCGGCTGCAGCCACTCCCGCCATCGGCGGGAGTGGCATTCACTCACTCCTGCGGCGGCAGCGGCGGGGTGCCGTAGGCCGCGTCGGCCGCCATCACGTCGCGGGTGTTCTTCTGCACCGCCACGGCGCCGAACAGCGACAACGCGAACGACATGCCGTAGAAGCCCTTCTCGCTCAGCAGCAGGGTCGCGTTCCACAAGCCAACCAGCAACAACAGCAGCGCACACAGCAGTGCGAACCAGCACAGGCTGTAATACAGGCTGCTCACCGGGATGTTCTCCAGGCGGTCACGCACGCTCTTCTGCAGCGACACCGCCGAGAACAGGCCAAACAGCAACAGGGTCAGGTAATAGCCTTTCTCGTTGAGCAGCATCTCGGCGTTGAACAGGCCAACCAGATACGCCACCGCCCCCAGCAGCAAGGCCGTCCACGCAGCGGCAATGAACGCGCCGGACGGGCGATAGATCTGATGTTTCGTCATGAAAACTCCTTTTTTGTGGAACCACGAGCCCAGTATCCGCGGGCACTCGGCCGCTACGGTAAGCGATTCCATGCGGCAGGCCCATCCCCCGAACGGGCAGCATCGGTCGCCATGGTGTAAAACCCTGCACTGGTATCGCTTACCGCTTCCGGAGACCTCCATGCCCCGTACCCTCCTGCTCAGCATGACCCTGGCCCTGGCCCCCGCCCTGTTCACCAGCGCCTGTGCGGCCGACCCCGACCCGGCAGCAGAAGCGGCCGTGAAGCCCGCGCAGTGGCCGTTCACCGCCACCGAAGCCGCCCGCTTCAACGAGCCCTGGGCGATGACCTTCCTGCCCGACGGCAGCCTGCTGGTCACCGAGAAGGGCGGCAAGCTGGTCCATTTCGACCCGACCAGCGGCAAGCGCGGCGACATCAGCGGCGTACCCACCGTGGCCTACGGCGGCCAGGGCGGCTTTGGGGATGTTGTTGTCCATCCGCAATTCGCCAGCAATGGCCTGGTCTATTACAGCTATGCCGAAGACGGCACGGATGACACCCGTGGTGCGGCCGTCGCCCGCGCCAAGCTGATCTTGAATGCCGACGGTAGCGGCGCGTTGAGCGACGCGCAGGTGATCTGGCGGCAGACGCCCAAGGTCAGCGGCCGAGGCCACTACGGCCACCGCCTGGCATTCGGCCCGGACGGCAAGTTGTGGATCAGCTCCAGCGAACGGCAGAAGTTCGACCCGGCGCAGGACATGAAGACCAACCTGGGCAAGATCATCCGTCTCAACGACGATGGCAGCGTGCCGGCCGACAATCCCTTCGTAGCGCAGGGCTCGCCCGCAGACCAGGTATGGTCGCTGGGCCATCGCAGCGTGCTCGGACTGGCCTTCGACGCCAACGGCAAGCTGTGGGAACACGAGATGGGCCCGAAGGGCGGCGACGAGCTGAACCTGATCCAGCGCGGCGGCAACTATGGCTACCCCATCGTCTCCAACGGTGACCACTACGACGGCCGCACCATCCCCGACCACGACACCCGCCCCGAGTTCATCGCCCCGGTGGTGACCTGGCGGCAGGTGATCTCGCCGGCCGGCTTCATCATCTACAACGGTGCATTGTTCCCGCAGTGGCAGGGCAGCGGGTTCATTGGCGGGCTGTCGTCCAAATCGCTGGTGCGTGTTGCCTTCGATGGCGACAAGGCCCGCGAAGCCGAACGCTTCGACATGGGCAACCGCATCCGCGAAGTGGAGCAAGGCCCGGACGGCGCCCTGTGGCTGCTGGAAGATGGCGCCAACGCGAAATTGCTGAAGCTGACACCAAAGGCAGGTTGACGCCCGCTCCCTGTAGCGCCGAGCCATGCTCGGCAAGGGGCCTCACCGGTAAAGCTTCACCTGTAGTGCCGAGCCATGCTCGGCATGGGGCCTTACCGGTAGAGCCCCTGCCGAGCACGGCTCGGCACTACAACTAAGAGCGCAGGCGTATCGCCAAACCTATCGCCTGCACGAATCCATAGCTGATCAAGGCCGCCGCCAATGCCAGGGTCAAGGGACTGGCGTTGCCCATGCCCGCCCCCATGCCCTGGCTGAAAGCGCCGCCATACCAACGCCAGGCCAAACGCCCCATCAGCAATACCGCCAAGGCGCCACCAATCCAGGGATTCGGTGTGTAGCCGACGCGGCCATCGCGCGAGCTGATCAGCGTGTGCCTGAGTGCGAACAAGCCCAGTCCAACTCCGGCGATCGCGCCGACAATAATCCCCAGCGCAACATGCGGGATGTAGATCGCCGCCGCTACCAGCGCAGCACCCACCAACGACAGGATGCCGATACGGACGGCGTTGCGAACCGGCCGCCACGGCTGCCAGCCGAAATGGCGACGGATGCGCCGGTAATACAACCAGCCGAAACCGGCCGTCATCAACCAAGGCATGTAGACAGGCACTGCAGCAGGCATGAAACGTCCCCGTATGTAGGAGCGGCGTAAGCCGCGAAGCTGACAACGAAACAGACATCCGTAGTGCCGAGCCATGCTCGGCAGGGCCTTACCGGTAAAGCCCCACCTGTAGTGCCGAGCCGTGCTCGGCAGAGGCATTACCGGCAATGCATCAAAAGCCAACCCCTCCCCAACCCTCCCCTACGCCTGCGACGCAAGGGAGGGAGCGTAGTGCCGAGCCATGCTCGGCAGAGGCCTTACCG
>NZ_JBXFWM010000016.1:0-81245 GCF_056856655.1 Stenotrophomonas sp. STEN033 | reverse complement strand
GCGGGGGAGCCCCGCGCCAGGGGGGGGGGCAGCCTTCCGGTTAACCCGCCGCCCTCGCTGGGCGCGCCACTACAGCTCGTTCGGATCCGCCTTCCAATACCCGGTCGCGCGTATCCATTCCTTCGGCACCTGCAAATGCCCTTCCACAAACTTTCGCATCATCCGCGCACGCTTGGACTCGGTGGCAATCCAATAGTGCGTATCACCATCAGGCTGCTCGAAATCCACCAGCGCATCTTCCAGCAAGGTACTGCTGGCCGCATCAAAGCCATTTCGCTCGAACCAAGACACAGTCACCTGCGCTGAACTTTCCAGCGGCTGCCGATCACCCTCTTCCGGAATCTCGATGAACACCTCGGCCACCGCACCCTCCGGCAACTCTTCCAGGCGCCGCGCAATCGCCGGCAACGCCGTCTCATCACCAATCAGCACATAGCAGTCGAAGTCATCGGCCACCACATGCGAACCACGCGGGCCGGCAACGACCAGCTCGTCGCCAACCTTGGCATTGGCAGCCCAAAGCGTCGCCGGGCCATCACCATGCAGCACGAAATCCAGCACCAGCTCACCAGCATCGGCATCGTAAAAACGCGGCGTGTAATCGCGTGCCGGTGAAGGCTGCTTGCCTTCCGGGTAGCGCGGGCCCTGCTCGGTGAGTTCTGGCAATACAAATTCGCCTTCGGCATTGGCGAAGAACAGCTTCACGTGGTCATCCGGTGAGCGGCTGTCAAAACCTTCCAGTGCATCGCCGCCTACAACAACGCGCTGCATGTTCGGGGTCAGGCGTTCCGTCCGCACTACCTGCAGCTGGCGGAAACGCGGGGTCATGCGGATCAATTGGGTTTCATGCTGTGACATGGGGGTACCTGGGGTCAGTGTCGGCAAGGCCGGGAGACCGTGGCTGGATCGCTCTGGCTGGGTCGTAATGAACAACGGTGGTGCGAATCAGTTTTGCTGCGACTGCTGCTGTACCAGCGCAGTCGCCTCTGCAATCAAGCCGGCAATGCGCGCGACATCGGCGTCCTGCCAATCGCCCTTGCGCAGCATCAACGAATGGGTGAACTGGTGCATGGCATCGCGCAGCGGCGCCGGCAGGCTCTCCCTGGCGATGACGCGCGAGTTGTGGCGTGCACGCATGCGCGCGGTTTCCACATCCTCGGCGCGCAGCTTGAGCTGGGCCTGGCCCAGGCTGGTGATGTGGTAACGCTTGCGCCCGCCGTCTTCCTCGGCGCTTACCCAGCGCTGTTTCTCGAAGTCGGCCAGCAGCGGATACACCGAGCCCGCGCTGGGCGTGTAGACGCGTACGAACATCTCGCTGATCTGCTGGATCAGCTCGTAGCCGTGGCGCGGCTGCTCGCCGATCAGGGCCAGCAGCAACAGGCGCAGATCGCCACGGCCCAAGGGGCGCGGGGTGGGGGAGCGGCGGGGTTCCGGGCTGGTCATGGGAGTTTTCGATATATCGAATTTGCGCAAAACGATATATCGAAAACTATTCCGATGCAAACGGCATCGCTTCCCGTGGGACGGTGCAGACCAGCAGGGCTTGCATTCATTGTCCATTGCTGCATTGCAGCATGGCTGGCTTGTCACCGCCCTGACCTCTGCCGATGGCAAGTTCGCCCGGTGTTTAGTGCCATTAAGCGTCTGCATGGCGATGCGCAGCCTGTCCATGGCTGTCCGCGGCTGTGCATGAGAACTGTCGCGAAATGTCTTGCAGACACTGGCTCTTGGCACTCCATACGCATGCGTAGCCAGCTTGGCAAGGTACCGGGTGCGCTACACTTTACGGCTCAAAATAATGACAAGCGCGCGCGTGCGTGCAGTAACTGGGAGCGCTAATGAACTGGTTGAACGAGATGCTTGATAACGACACGAATCCCCTGGAAACCCAGGAGTGGATCGAGTCGTTGAAGGCCGTTATCGATGTCGAGGGCCCCGAGCGCGCACATCAGTTGCTGGAAGGCATGGTTGAACTGACCCGTCGCTCGGGCGCGTTCCTGCCGTTCTCCCCCACCACCGAATACGTCAACACCATCGAGCCGCAGCTGGAAGCCAAGAGCCCCGGCAATGCGGAACTGGAATGGCGCATCCGCTCCATCATCCGTTGGAACGCGATGGCCACCGTCGTGCGCGCCAACCGCAAGCCGGGTGACCTGGGCGGCCACATTGCCTCGTTCGCATCGGGCGCAACGCTCTATGACGTGGGCTTCAACCACTTCTGGCGCGCACCCAGCGACAACCACCCGGGCGACCTGCTGTTCATCCAGGGCCACAGCGCCCCGGGTATCTATGCGCGTTCCTACCTGGAAGGCCGCATCAGCGAGCAGCAGCTGGACAAGTTCCGCATGGAAGTGGACGGCGGCGGTCTGTCGTCCTACCCGCACCCGTGGCTGATGCCGGATTACTGGCAGACCCCGACTGTGTCGATGGGCCTGGGCCCGCTGGCGGCCATCTACCAGGCGCAGTTCCTGCGTTACCTGGAAAACCGCGGCCTGATCGAGAAGAGCGACCGCAAGGTGTGGTGCTTCATCGGCGACGGCGAGTCGGACGAGCCGGAAACCCTGGGCGCCATCGCTCTGGCCGGCCGCGAAGGCCTGGACAACCTGATCTTCGTCGTCAACTGCAACCTGCAGCGCCTTGATGGCCCGGTGCGCGGCAACGGCAAGATCATCCAGGAACTGGAAGGCGTGTTCCGTGGCGGCGGCTGGAACGTGATCAAGCTGCTGTGGGGCGGTTACTGGGATGCCCTGCTGGCCAAGGACACCAATGGCGTCCTGAAGAAGCTGATGATGGAAACCGTCGACGGCGAATACCAGAACTGCAAGGCCTTCGGCGGCGCGTATACGCGCGAGCATTTCTTCGGCAAGTACCCGGAAACCGCAGCCATGGTCGCCGGCCTGTCCGACGACGACATCTGGCGCCTGAACCGTGGCGGCCACGACCCACACAAGGTGTACGCCGCCTACCACCAGGCCGTGAACACCAAGGGCATGCCGACCGTGATCCTGGCCAAGACGGTCAAGGGCTACGGCATGGGCAGCGCTGGCGAAGCGCTCAACCCCACCCACCAGACCAAGAAGCTGGACGACGAATCGGTCCGCCATTTCCGCGACCGCTTCAACATCCCGGTTACCGACGAGCAGCTCAAGGACGGCCAGGTGCCGTTCTACCACCCGGGCCCGGATTCGCCGGAAGTGAAGTACCTGCAGGAGCGTCGCGCTTCGCTGGGTGGCTACCTGCCGCAGCGTCGCCAGAAGGCCGACAAGTCCTTCGTCGCACCGAAGCTGGAAACCTACGAGCGCCTGCTCAAGGAGTCCGGCGAGCGCACCTATTCCACCACCATGGCCTTCGTGCAGACGCTGAACATCAGCCTGCGTGACAAGGAGCTGGGCCCGCGCCTGGTGCCGATCGTCGCCGACGAAGCGCGCACCTTCGGCATGGAAGGCCTGTTCCGCCAGATCGGCATCTATGCCCCGTACGGCCAGAAGTACAAGCCGGTCGACGCCGACCAGCTCATGTACTACCGCGAAGACCAGAGCGGCCAGGTGCTGCAGCAGGGCATCAGCGAGCCGGGTGCCATGTCCTCGTGGATGGCGGCCGGTACCAGCTACTCGGTCAGCAACGTACCGATGCTGCCGTTCTACATCTACTACTCGATGTTCGGCTTCCAGCGCATTGGCGACATTGCCTGGCAGGCAGCGGACATGCGTACCCGTGGCTTCCTGCTCGGCGGCACCGCCGGCCGTACCACGCTGAACGGCGAAGGCCTGCAGCACGAAGATGGCTTCAGCCACATCGTCGCTGGCGGCATCCCGAACGTGCGCAGCTACGACCCGACCTTCGGTTTCGAAGTAACCGTCATCCTCCAGCACGGCACCAAGGCCATGATGGAAGACCAGATCGACGAGTACTACTACATCACCCTGATGAACGAGAACTACGCCCATCCGGCCATGCCGGCAGGCGCAGCCGAGGGCATCATCAAGGGCATGTACCTGCTCACCGACGCCGGCAAGCCGAAGAAGGGCGAGCTGCGCGTGCAGCTGCTGGGCAGCGGCACCATCCTGCGCGAAGCCATTGCAGCGGCCGAACTGCTGGACAAGGATTTCGGCGTCACCGCCGACATCTGGAGCTGCCCGAGCTTCAACGAACTGCGTCGTGATGGTTTCGACGCCGAGCGCTGGAACCGCCTGCACCCGGAAGCCGAACCGCGCAAGCCGTATGTCACCGAGCTGCTGGAAGGCCGCCAGGGCCCGGTCATTGCCGCCACCGACTACGTGCGCGCCTACACCGACCAGATCCGTGCTCTCGTGCCGGCTACCTACTCGGTACTGGGCACCGACGGCTTCGGCCGTTCGGACACGCGTACCAACCTGCGTCGCTTCTTTGAGGTTGACCGGTATTACATCGCGCACGCGGCCATTGCGGCGCTTGCGAAGGATGGGAAGATGACGGCGAAGGATGTTGCCCGGGCTATCAAGCAGTATGGGATTGACCCGGAGAAGGCTAATCCTGTTGGGGTTTGATTCCAATATTAAGTAAGCAAAAGGGGCGGTCAATTGACCGCCCCTTTTGCTTAGCTCTTTGTTCCGCTTTCTGCTAGGTCGAGGCATTGAGCCATAAACTGGTCGATCTTGTCTTCGCCCCATACTTCGAAAGCAATTCCGGCACCTATTAGGTTCACCTTCTTCATGAATTCGCGGAACAGCTTCCCTTCAACGAGCCTGCTTTCCTTTTCTAGAAGTCGGATGATTCCCTTGCCAAGCACTGGGCGAGATCCAATGCCAGAGCGTTCGACAAGCGCTTGTCGGATGTCAGCCAATGCCAGGATTTTCGTCAAAGCGCGTGCTGGATTATCTGGCATGATTTGCTTGGCGATGTGGTGGTTCCACCATAGACGCGAGATTGAGTGATCGTCGCGGCAGCCGGCAAGAGTTGGAGCGAAGAAGTGTTTTGACGCGTCTCTTATCAGAGTGTCGTCATCCTTGTCGATATGAAGCCAGCGCTTTCTGGAGTATTCCAAGCACTCGATGTGGCTAAGTCGAATCCAAATGCGATTTTCCCTGGCAAGCGTAGGCGTCAATATCTTCAGCGCATCCCCGACCGTGATGGAATTCTGGATTTCGTCATTAGGTTTTCCGTCGGTGCTCAGTTCTTCCAATACTTTCAAGTCGACATCAAATGAAAGCGGAATCCGCCAATCTCCGGCAGCTTCCATATCCAAGAAGTCGCCTTCTCTGTAGCGAAAAATATTGTTGGCGACATTGTCCTTCAGGTCATCGGCTACCTGTTGCCCGACATAAAGAAGTTTGCTCATGCGGTCACCTTCTCAAATAGGCTTTGCAATGAACTAAGCGGGGAGTCAAGTAGTTTCTGGCTAGCGTCAACAATATCATGGGTCTCAAAATCAATTCCCTCTGCCCTGCAACGTGCGCTCATGACACTGTGCCAGCGCTTATCAGTATGAACATCTTTTTCTCGCATTCCATCGAGAACGGCCATAACTGCAGGGAGGAATAGTGCTGAAAGAAGTGTATCTTTCATTTTTTGCTCACGCAGAAGGCTCAAAAATACATGTAACTTCGGTGCGACCAAGATGTCTATGGATTCGCCTTCAATATCTATTTTGAAAATACCTTCGGGAATGTCTTCATGTATTTTGAGATGGAATATGGATTCCAATGGTGCTAGCTTTTCCAGGCCTGCTTCAAATCTTAGCTCTTTGGTGAGCGCAATCAGGTCGCCCGAGTTGACGATTCTTGCTTTTGGTGGAAACTCGAAATCAATGTATTTCGATTCTAGTGGCAGGTCATCCTTTATCGAGACAATGGCGCCTCGGATTAAAACTGGCCCCCGTACTGTTCCATTAGGCAGGTTTATATGGACGTCGCCAAGCGGGAAGGGCTGAAAGTTATCTAAGTATGTGTCCAAACAAGTGATCATCAGGCCTGAAACTGCATGTTCGGCTTTCAGAAGTTCTTGGACTGCCGGATCGTCAAGTTCCATCATTCCGCTCAGGATGGCATGGCCTGATTCCGGCTCTTCTTGGACAGTCAGAGTAAGTTGAAATGACTTATCACCGTAATCGCCTGTATCTTGAGACAAAATGGGGTGCGGGAAGCTTGTGGATGGCTTAATTCGCATTTTCGCCCTCCTTGGCGGGGGCTAGGGTGATGCTTATTGGTCCGAGATAAGGCGTCTCGAACTGAACCTTAAGATTGATTCGCTGACCTTGTTTCAGTTCTATAGTTGGGCTCTTCGAGCACGACTCACCGTTGATGGAGCGAATCTTTAGTGGTTCATCACTGGAAACGCCAATCGCGGAGATCTCTATAGTGGCTGTCGCTGATGCCTCCGGAGTAAATGCTATATTTCTATCGGTGTCTATTTCTGAGACTGAATTTCGCAGCCCGATATAAGAAATGCTCTTTCCGCCCCGCCCGCCAACCGTGCCCTGTCCCGCTCCCGGTCGTCCGCCAGAAGTTCTTCCGCCGATTGTTCTATTCCTCTTCATTCCTCCGGAGGATCCGGATTCTCCCTGGTTCCCGCTGCCAATCAATGGTCTTGGTGGAAGTAGGTCCGCAGTGATCTTCGCTCGCTCTGGATCATCGTTCTTATTGGCAGGGTCCGGGATGGAATTTCCGGAACTCGGCTTTGAGAAGAAGCGGTTCATCTCGTTGAGTAAGATGTCCGCTTCTGCAGGTTTTGTAGTTGTCGACCGGATCATGCCTCTAATCCAAGATCCGACTTTTTTCATTGCCGACTTGAGCTTTTCGCGCTGTAGTGGATCGTCAATCCGCTCAGCCGATATTTCGTCATGTTTTGGGTTTTCCATATCTCGTACGAGACCACTCGTATTTCGATCATTTGGTTCCAAAATGGCTACAAAGTCCCTGGACATGGGGAAACGAGCCAGGGGGTGATTGAAATGATGAAGATTGTCGGCAAGGTACATGCCGTTGCGTAGGATGCCGACACGTCGGGGAAGGCCCTCCTTCTGGAGGATCGTTAACTTAAAAGTTCCGACGTTATCGAAAGACTCTTGGACTAGTTCCGACTCCGTCGATTTCAGTGCTGCAAGCATTGCGGCGCTGAAGCTAAGATTTTCTGTTGTACCTGTACTTTCAGCAGCTTCACAAACCTCTTGCCGGGCAAATAGGTCTTCAAGTGAGTCTGCATCAATCTTGATGGCTTCCTCTTCTGACCAATGGACTGTGAATCGAATTGACCCGCTGTTGATGGCAGAGAAAAAGTTTCGGATTAGTGATTCGACCATCAGCCAATGCCAATTGCTCTCATCTGCGAAACCGACGCTGGCGACAGTTGTACCGACTTCTGTCCGACGAAGCCACTCTGGAAGAATGGTCGCGTCCTCAATCGGCATGTAATCACTTGACCCCCAGTAGCCCGTAGAGCGAGCGGGGCCGTTCACTTGATCGTGAGAAACGAGAATGCTCTTGCCTTGGGCCAAGCATTTAGCTTTCTGTTCCTCGGTGTAGATGGTTGAGTAAAAAACTGTGCGAAGCCGGGATATGGCGAATGCGGCGTTCTTTCCGATACCAAACGATCCTCTTGCATCGACATCTGGCTTTTGACTTACCCCAGAGGACTTGACAAGCGCGTGAAATGCTTTGCCTTTGACTGGAGGGCCGATCAAACCGGTCGTTCCGTAGTCCTCGATGGATAGGACAGGAATTGTTGGTTGATTGGCGGTCTCGATGGCTCGCTGAAAAAATTCTCTTTCCTTCTTCTGCTCTTTCCACTGAGAAAGGCAAATTTCAAACGTATTCTTCAACTCTGGCAGGCCGGGAATGTCAGATGCTGGAACAGATAAGAGTTTGAAGACGAGATGTACTGGTTCAGCGGATCCATCGGGGATCCGTGCTGCTGCATCTAGGCTGTTCTGAGAGCATTCGCGTGCGATACCCGCATATGGAGACCCCTTGAACGTCTCAATTCCTGCGTGACCAAGACCTTCGTCTTCCATGCCCGGATTGGGTAGAAATTCCCACTTCTCCATGTATCCCCCTATGTGTCATTTAGCCAATTAGAGCAGTCACCGTGTTAAATCTCAAATGCGAGTGTAAGCAAAGAGGAGTGGCGCGTTGAGAGCCCGAGCCTCCCATGCAACTAACCCTTGGCGACGCTGAGTAAAAACGTCGGTGCAAACGCGCGCGGCACGAGATATTCCTGTCCGTGAAGGAGCAAGTTGTGCGGTGGCAAGCGCTGCTGGCGTTGATCGGGTCGCGCACCCAATGACACGCGACACATGCCGGCTACCGTATCGCGTTGAAGCCGTTTGCGTTTTCACTTGCTGCAGCAGAGGTGTGCAAAGAACCCTCCAGCGATCGAAGGAGGGCAGTGTGATGCGCGGCTAATGCGTCAAGTAGCTGGGCGAGCTAGAAGATATTTCCAATGAGAGGAGCATCCTCAGCTTCCACTATTTGCTGGAGAGGTGCCAACTTACAGCGGAAATATTCAAGCAAATGAACGCGTGGCTTACGCGTAGGGCACTGGCCTGCGCCCCTGCACCATTGTCGACGCAACGATCTTCAGCGCACCACCGTCAACCAAGAGTCACGACGGTAAGCGTGACCCTGAGATGCGTCAGATCAAGATGGCAATCAGTGATACTTCGGGATGAAAGATCTGGAAAACAGGTGGAGAACAGTGTGCTGGAGCATGGGGACAGGAAAATATGGTGCAGAGTTGGGTCTCTGAGTTGAGCTGCCAATTCTTTTGCGTTTGCTTCTTAGATTGACCTACTTTTCCGCGTGATAGCTTGGGACTGAACTTTGCTTCGATCAATGCTCGAAATCGACCGTTCGCCCATTGGACGTTGATGCTGCATGTGGCTGCTGAAACATGGTGGGCGTGTTCTTCGCTGGCCTGTTCAACCAACTCTCGAGATGGAGCTTTCGCTCTGTGGGTGCTGGCATGCCGGGTAGGCTAAGCTCTCTCACGGGCTTGGTGGAAGGTCTCGTTGTATGACAGACATCGTATCTGCTGCGGTTCGCTCTCGGATGATGGGAGGCATCAAAGCAACGAATACCAAGCCCGAGTTACAAGTCAGGCGTTTTCTCCATCGGCAGGGGTTCCGATATCGTCTTCACGACAGAGGGCTTTCCGGGAAACCGGATATTGTGCTGAAGAAGCATCATTGCGTGGTCTTTGTGCATGGATGCTTTTGGCACCGGCATCCGGGGTGCCGCTTTGCGACAACACCAGCGACTCGGCCAGAATTCTGGTTGGCCAAGCTCAATGCAAACAGGGCGAGAGATGTAACCACGCAGGAGAAGCTGATGAGCACAGGCTGGCGGGTTGCCGTTGTATGGGAATGTGCGCTGCGTGCTTCCCCGACGTCCCCTCAAGCCACGCTCGATGGCTTGAAGGGTTTCATTTTTTCCAGCATGAGATACCAGGAGTTTCCTGGGTCTCAGCTTCCCAAGACGGAGTAGACCACGTCGGCAATCTGACGAGCCATCCATGGTGGCACAGCATTTCCTACCTGTCGGAACTGTGCGCCCCGCGAACCTTCAAAGAAGTAGTTGTCCGGGAAAGTTTGTAGTCTGGCAGCTTCGCGTACCGAAAGGCTGCGTAGCTGGCTCGGGTCCGGATGAATGAAGTAGTGACCATCTTTCTGAAGATGGCTGGTTACGGTTGAGCTCGCTGCGCCCCATGCCTGGACCTTGAAACGATCCACGAACTTGCCGCTGGTCCAGTTTTCGTGGTTCGGATGCATTGTCTCAGGGAACTCGGAAGCACCACGAGGGGATCTGCCGTGGATCTCTGTGAACGCGGAGGCATAACCGTAGCGCACGAGATCCATCCACATGTGCGGGCGCACTTCATGGTTGAGGATATCGGCAAGCTTGGGGTCAAGGAGCCATGGTTTGAGGTGCTCTGGCACATCGTTGACGCTTGTAGTCCATGGCCTCGAACGACCGCCTGCACCCGCGTCCATTTCGGGTACCAACTTGGCCTGCAGTCGCAGTTCTGCGGAGACGGCTCGATCCTCAGATAGCTTGGCGGCATGCAAGAGAATTTCCTTTGCTGCAGCTGGCCAGTTGTCGCATTCGATATTGGTGATGCCACTTCTCAGTTGCGGCATTCCGCGCAGAACGTCCGCGACGTGGTACTCATCCGATGCACGCTTGATCTGCCGGATTGACGAGATATCGATATCTTCGCGCACTCCGAAAAGAACCACGCGGTGCCGAGCCTGAGGCACGCCGAGTTCTTCGGCCTTCAGTATGTATCGGCGTCCATCTTCATCATCAAAGAGGTCGTTATTGTCCTGCACCAGCGGAACAATATTGTATCGAAAGCCGTTTCTGCCTCCCGCGGAACGCAAGTCGTCCAGGATCCGTGGGAACATCAGTTCACCGCCAACCTTTGATGACAGAATGCCTTTGACGTTCTCCATCACGAATGCGGCTGGCGAGTACTTCTTGAGGATCTTGAGATAGTGCAGGTACAGAAAATGCCTGGGATCATCTTCTGCCTTGTACCCGGTGACCCCTCGATTGCGTGCGCGCCCAACCAGCGAGTAGGCTTGGCAAGGTGGACCGCCGATCAATAACCAAGGGTCTTCCTGTGATGCGACTTCCTTGATGCGTGCGTGCAGCACCTTGTCATCTTCGGGTTCGCCAAGCTTCAGTTGGCGGGCCTCATGGCAAGCGGTTTTCCACTCTTCTTCCGTGTCACTTGTCCACGGAGTCGGTGCTCGTCCAGCGATGTACTGGTAGTAGCTGCTGGGAGCCTTTCCGGGAGCGAACTGTCGGTAGAAGGCGCGTAACCGCAGCGTTCTGGCGGCATTGACCTCCATCTCCGCAGAAATGGCGATCTTGAACGGATGCTGTTTGGACGACCGGGGAGGGCTGTAGGCGGAGAACCCTTCGCCCAGCCCCCCGGGGCCGGCGAAGATATCAACAACAGGGATATGCATGCCTTGATTCACATTTATAAATAGAGGCGCAACTGCGCGCCTTGGCGGCGCCAGGATGGCACGCCGTAGTTCGCATTTCAATAAGAATCAGGTGGATCGGGTTGCTGGCGGCGCAGCGTCCAGGAAGAGCTCTGCTACAACCATTGCGAGTTCATCTTCAGCAAGCAGGCCCAGATCCACAACCTGGTACCTGAGGCGAAGCAGCTTGATTGCTCGTCGCATGACCTCCTCCATGGCCCCCTTCCCATAGGTGGCCGTCGAAGCTATCCATTGTCGTGCGACAGCGCGAGCCAGCGACGAATTCCCGCCAATTGAAGGGCGCTCGAACACGGCGACGTGCGCATCTTCCGTAAGGGCTCTCAGCAGTCGCCAACGATCCACACCAGTATTCGGTCCAAGGTCGAGGGCTGCTGCGCGAATGTACAGTCGCTGTAATGCATTCCGCACTCCGCCGCAAAAACGTTCCTGTGATGAACTCTCGAATCGCCAACGCACCACGTCGGGCAAAAGGACCGTGGTCAGGTATGCCCAAACGTCGTCGCGCAACCCTTCGCCCGTGGCAAGTTCACTGAATGACATGAGAGCGATAGCTGCATCGCGATCAAATTTGGCTCGCCCGGTTTGTCCGGATGAGGTAGGGAATCCACATTCGATGGCTACGCCGCGAACGGCGTCAGCAATTCTGATCGAGGCGTGCTGGTCGCGGATGCCGCCGCTCGCTCCATAGCTTGATAGCGAAGCATGTTCATTCAGGAAGGACATTGCTTCATCTGGAGAGTAGTCGCGGTCGAGTTCAGACAACATTCGATTGACGCCCAGGCGGGAAAGCCGAGGTAGAAGAATGACTGTCATGCGTTTTGCTCTCCAACATCTGCTGAGGCAATCAGGGACGCGTGGAAAGCTCCTGGATCGTTCTCAAGCAGCTTCACGATGCCAGAAGTGCCGCCCTCGTTCGGGAATGCCTGCTGCAACCAGTGGCGAACGACCGCCCCGACCGATCCATCTTCGTAAACGTCGAGGTCGAGGTCCTCTTCCTTGCGAAGGAGTATGGTTGAACAGATATGGGAAGCAACACCACCAAGAACTGATTGTATGGTCGTCCGCTCGCCTTGCAGGAACTTCTCGAGGAACTCCTTTTCGTCCGAATTTACGTAAAGAACCACTTTGGAAGAGAAGTCACCCGCAATATCCTCGGGACGCCATTGAACATACCAAGGCGCAAATTCATGCGGCTTGTCTGCGAACGCAGCCTTGAAGCTGATGGATGACACAGGAAACCTCGAAGAGCCGCCATCTTCGATCAGAACATCGAGCTCTTGTGTCCATAGTCTTGCGCCCTTCATGCGAGGCGATAGTGGGGAGGCCGATGCGGATGGAGCAACAAGGAGTATTTCAATGCGCGCGACGAGCTGTGCCGAAAGCGAGCTGGCTGGAATGACGAACTCCAGGTTCGCAGTAGGCGAATGGTTCGATAGATGCTGCTGGGTTGCGTAGCGAATCTGTCTTGGCAGGTGGCCCTGTCCGGTACCTATGACCAATTGAGCCATCGCTGACCATGATTCATCTCCAAAGCCAAGTACAAGCGAGGCTGCGGGCCAGTCGATCTTGAGGCTCGCACGGACCGTGAGGTCGCGCGCATAGTCCCAGTCTGCCAGCACATCGGAAGCCGGGAGAAGCGGAGCCCCCGGATCTCCGATGAACCATCCGCTGAACTCCACGGCGTCCTCCGGAATTCTCAGGAAGGGGTAGGCGACTCTGCTCACGCGGCATCCTTGCTGAGTACTTCAGCTCCAAGTGTTACTGCAGCACCGGCGACGATATGAATGGAAACAATGACTTCACCTTGTGAAAAGCCTGCGTTTAGTACACTGTTCCTTGTTTCCAGCCCCTGAGCTTCCATCCTGATGCTATGTAGTGTTGGCAGTAGATGGACAGGCAGATCATGCGCATCGATCCCGCTTCCGTCAGCGACCAGCCGTGGCTCAATACGAAGTGAAATAGGTCCTTTGCTGCCATCGTTTATGAGTTCGATGCGGAACTTGGCAATCGCTTTCCCATCGTCCGTCAAAGCCAGACCAATCATCTCGGGTGCAGTAAGTCGAACCCCATTTTTTGCCGTTTTTACTGGGCGCCGAACCTGATCAGGCTTTCCAACGCCCCGAGCGCTGACCGGTGAAAGAAAGCGGCCCATCTGCCCGGCGGTGGCAGCCAAGCTGGGGACATCGGAGTCTGCTGCTCGGCTGAGTGATCTGGTTGGAACGAATTTCTCTGCTTGGCTGCGAAGTTCCTTCATTCCTACGCGGACCATGGTCTGCTGTCTGCCCTTGGGCAGGTTGTCAGGAACCCAGTCGTCGTGCGTAGGTGGTTCGGCCTGGGCAAACGCCTCCTCAACCTCCGGCTCGCTCGAACAGACGAAAACGCCGGCCCATTCGTACGAAGAGTCGGGGTACGCAATTCCAGGGACATACCTGACTACGAGCTCGACAGGTCTCATGATCGCAATATGTGAAGATCGTGCCAGAACATCTTCGCCTTCAAGGGAGCAGAGAGGATGACGTTGGGCAGTTACGCCGGGCGCAAAGGCGAGGTGTCCCAAGTCTTTGGCGGGGCGTCGTGATCTGATTTTCTTCAATGAATCAGCGTCGGAATGAATATCTGCAAGAGCCCTGCAGAAAAGATCGAGCGGGGGGAATGCCTCCGGTTTCGGGACCTCCACTGTTTGCCCATCAATCTCGATGCTGATGTTCAGTCGGCGTGACGCGGCAGTCGTCTGCGCCATTCGTGGCCAGAAGTTGAGTAAGACACATGTCACCAGGTCTGGGCCCAGCTGATCGATCCGGGAGAGATCAAGCTCCGGATCGAAAATAACAATCGACGTACCTGTGTCGGCCTCGGAGCGTTGGTAGATCCCCAATGCCTGGCTGATTACGTTCGCGCTGCTGCCAATAGCCGGGGCTACGCTGTCACTGTCGGTTACCCCCCACCAATGCCGCCCCGTAAAGCGACGTGCAGTGGATGTTCCTGGGGCGCTATCGAAGGCTTCGCCCAAGTGACAGGCCATCAGACGCCGGATCGGTTGGCCCTGGTCGAAAGTTTGGCTGTCCACGAGGATCAAGGAACAAGCACTCATGGCGTAGAGAGAGCTCTTTCCGTAGCCGTAGGTCCCTCCGCCCTGATTGCTGTCTCTCGCGGCACCAACGTTCTTGAGGAAGTTGACGAAATTTGCTCTTTCATCACCCGAAGGAGGTATATCAGCCTCAATGGGCCCGGAAAGTCCTACCGTGCCAAAATCAGCGATCTCAAGCACCCACAGCTCTTCCTTCTCCAGTGAAGCCCGCAGAAGTTCAGAGGAGGCTGGTCCAGCGGGAACCTGCGAGAACACGTTCGATCCAAGCGTCGCACGCTCAGTTTCATCAAGTTTGCGAATCCGGAGCCGGGCTTCTGGTGACTTTCCAGGCAATGTCGCATCGATTACGTTCTGCAGGCTCTCGCGTAGTAGTGTCTGAAGCAGGTTGAGATTGGGACGGCCCAATAGCCGTCTGAAGCCTTCCCCCGCAAGGTTTCCGTTCTTGGAGAACGGTTCGCTATATAAATCGAGTTTCATGCAAAGACTGCCTTGATAACGTCATCGTGCTGAGCATTGGGAACGAGGTAGCTTGCGGCAGCGGATAGATCGACGGAGTACTGAATGTCGTTGATGCCGAGCGGAACCCTTCCGTTGGGCATGGACGAAACTGTGAGCCGGGGAAAGTCTTCGCAGATGGAGTAGAAGTCCATGCCTTCCAGTGAGACGCGCAGAGCGTTCCATTCGGGTGCACTTGGGTCGTCGCAGCCTAGCGCGCTAAGACGGCTCTCAAGCGCTGCACTTGGCACCCCCATTTCGATCAGTTGCTTGCAAAGGCCCTCTACAAAGAGAGGCCCATTCTGAGTTCGTTCAAGTACAACGTAGGCTAGCCAAAGCGGAGCGTCAGTTGGCGGGAGTAGTTGCTCCAGGCCGTGTACATGGATGTTGGTGCATTGCTTGTACCCGGTGGTCTTGACCTCAATAGCTCCCGCTTTGCCTCGAAAATCATGCCGCTGACCGACTGGGCCTGTCCACGATTCAATTGCATTGGAACTGTGTCTTGCGCCTTCGCGGAGTATGACCAACTCGCCCATCAGACCGAGCACTACTTTTGCATCCATAGGTGCATGAGGACTTTCAGCGAGTAGAGTTCGGAAGTCTTCGATGCTTCCTGTCACCGCCTTGATTGGTGGATTGCCACCCGATATCCGGGAGATCATCTCCATACAGAGATCGCCGAAAAGCGGCTCCAAGCGGTCCTCGAGCAGGCTCACGTCGATAAAGAACGATGTGGAGTCACCCGATAGAAGGCGTGCCACGGTAACCGCTACGCTTGGACCACCCAGTGCCTTCACTTCCAAGCCGCCCATTCCTGAGGATATGGGGACAAGCAAGCGTGGGGCGCCGGCGTCGGTTAGTGCAAAGCGCACATCACCAAATCCGGTATTTACCCCTGATGAGACGGTGGCAACCTCTACCCCGGGTGCTGGACGCGCCCTGCTGCGAAGACCGAGCCAGTTTTCGTGAGCAATCTCAGACATCAGCTTCAATCACCGCAGTCTCGGACTCATCTTCCAATTGATCAGGTGTTGGAACATTCAACTCCACACTGAAGTAGCGACCTGATCTGTCGCTTTCACCGGGGAAAATGAAGCCTAGTCCGATCAGGTCGCCAGCTGCGTCCAAGGGGACACGATGCCCGCTTGCCTTGGCAGGAGTCGACTTCTTGTCGATTGGGTAGATTAGTAGAAGCGGTACACCTGGTCGACTGCGCTTTAGCTCATCCCATCCTGCAGCTGGGGAGGCTTCGGCATCTTCGACGTCGATAAGCACGTCGTGCTTCGACATCAATGCCTTGATGTCTGCGTAGTCCGAGGGCTCCTTGAGCTGAGAGCGGATGAAAGGAGCGACATTGAGTTTTCCGAGCTGCGCAGACGGGGCTTCTCTTTCCAAACTCATGACTGCAACATTCCATGTGGGCATTCGGCTCGCACAACCATCCAAGTAGCTCAGTAGAAGCTGCTTATTCAGGTTCAACTGGCGGTCGCACATGTTGTAGTTGACGAGGAACTTGCGGATGACTGATGCCGGAACCTCGCCAAAAACGCGGTCCTTTATTCTCCGATAGCCGTCATCAATCAGCTGGTTGACAAGTTCTGAGGCAGCTTGCCAGTTCTTTTCGACTACGGCTGAATCCAAATGATTGAAGCGGACAGTTTGCTCGTGTCTTCCGTCAAAGCTGATACTGGTCCTGATTGCATGCCTCATTTTTGCCGCTGATGTGATTGCCAATCCGGGGATGGATCTAACCTTTATCGCGAAGTCCAGAGGCGTAACCTCCGCGGTGCGGTAGGTTGAGATTTCCTTGCGGATTTCCTCCTCGACTTGAGCCAGAGCGCGGAAGTTGGATATCAGGTCTTTGGTAGTCCATAGACGGGGCAAATCCTCATAACCCTTCCTGAAGCCGAACCATCGGCCCATCTGAAGAAGCGTGTCGTACTGGAGCGATGTACGCAGGAAAAATGAGACGCAAAGGCCCTCAAGCGTCAAACCGCGAGCAAGAACGGATCCGCCAACAACAATGTAGGTTTTCGGTTCGCCGGTGAAATCAAGTCGCTCCAGGCTTTCGCCGTTTTCAACAGCTAGTTCGAGCGCTTGCATTACCTCCGGAAGCACCCGCTTTATGCTGGTGCTGAGGTAGTCAATTTGCTGATGTGAGCTGAGTGGGCTCCGTACAATCTCTTCAGCGAACACTTCACTCATCAAGGTGCCGACAGAACCTGCCAATGACTCAATGTCACTCCGATTCGTGCTCAGCCAAATACGGATCGCTTCTGCCATTCCGTCGTGCTGGGCAACATATGCTGATGTATGTACCAGCATTGTCATGTGATTCTTTGCTTGTCCGCGCAAACGCCGGATGGCGCACGTCATCAGAAACCACAGGATCGCTTTTTGAAGCTGAGGAGTCACTGCAGGAGTGAAGGTCTTGTGTCCGTTCTTTCCTTTGGGAACAAGTCGAGCAATCTCCTCCTCAGGGATTGAGCGGAACATGTCGCGGCCGAAGTCAATTTCGTCACTATCTGCCGAAGCGTCGAACTCGCCGAACACTTCCAGCGTGCCGAAATATCCCTTGGGGCGAGGCAATGCGGTTATGAAGTCCTCCGGGTACAAGTCGTCGAGCTTGTCAGCTCGAACCGGAAACGGGTTGATGAAGACATTTGCAAATGGGGTTGCGGTGTAGCCGACGTAGGAGACGCATGGAAGTGCAGCAATAAGACGCCGAATGGCCTCATTGATCCGAGTCATCTCTTCGTCGTCGGCGCCAGAGTTGACTGATGCCTGGTCGCACTCATCATCAATGATCAGGGCTTTGAGCTTGCGCAGGATCGGTGGTTGGGTTTTTGTCACCGTCTCCAGTAGTTTCTCGAGTCGTGTTGATTCTTTCTTGATCACGGCTAGCTGTGCGCCGCCCTTATGGGGCATTACAAACTGGCCATTCGCTGGCTTGACAAAGTCACCTGCGTCTTCAGTGGTGGTGTACTGCTGCCAAAGTGTCCTGTGCCTATCGACAACGTCGGTCTCAATTCGACGTTGAGTTTGCGCTCTAAGTTTGTTTGTGACGCCGCCGAGCAGAATTATCAGGTTGTATCCGGCGTCCACCGCTTTGGCAATTACCGCAGTCATGTTCGCAGTCTTGCCTGACTGAACATAGCCAACCACTAGTCCGCGGCAGCTGAAGCGTTCTTCAGCCGGATTCGCAAGAAGTGAAACGATCTCGGAAGATGATTCATCGAGCGAATCGGAGGCATCCTTCCACTTCTTCACCTCGCGAAGATAGCCCAATAGCGCGGGCCAATGCTTGTCATGCAGGGTGGGGCCCTTGTACCAAGCCGGTCGGGGCTTGATAAGTGAGTTTTGTCGAAGGATCTCAACTTTCTGAAACGAGGCTTGGACCGCACTAACAGCATCTTGGAAGTTGACTTCCATTTGACCCGTAAGCGGTCCCATCAGACTTTCGATGGATTCACGAGCTGCGGCAACGGCCGCTTCGAGAGTGTCGTAGCTCGGGAGCTTGTCCCGAATCATTGATGAAAGTGCATTTACCTGTGCGTTCAATCTGGCGTCCTGCGCTATTGGGGGGCTACAGGCGCAGTTCGGAATATGCCCCCCCGGCAGTATCCCGACGCATCAACCTAAGCAGAAAGCTCGGAACTCTCGGCTCATATTGATGGTGATTGTTGTTGACCGGACATGGCGATGCAACCCCTTCCGAGCATTGGAGGGTCTTTGTGCTGATATACAGTGGTCGGTACTTATGCTTTCAAATTTGCAGATCGGCGCCCGCTACTGCGCTTTATACGGGGATTGCAACTGGAGAGGCTGATATCCAGGGCGTAAGAGTCTCGTTTGCTCGAGAAATTGTCGCCCAACTACGCCAGCTATGGGCAATGCCAAGAGGGGCGAACTGGAAAACTTGCCCAAGGGTAAATTCCTCGGTCTCCGAGGGGCGGTTGCACAGGAGGCTAGGGTCTCTATTGAGTACTCTTTGATCGCTGCTGTCCTGATTGGCATGTTCTGCAGCTATCAGCTGAGCTTCACAGTGATGTTCATGCGCATCGGTCATTAAAAGCTGAACGAGCCAGATTCTTGCTCCCTGATTGCTTTGCGAGAAGCAACCGCGCGGGCGTCTCGGGCGAGCGTAAGAGCGCCCGTAACCGTTTACATACCCCATCCAGCCCTCGCAAACCCCGTAACCCCAACCGAATTCGGTACGATACGGCGGGGACAACGCGGGGCCGGGGGATCAGCGGCAGCGTTGCGCGTTCTTGTTTGGCATCCGTCGTTCCGCATGAGGTGCGGCGGCGCGCCTTCGCCTGCCCTTTTTGTTGAACACCCAATGATCGCCACCCTCCTAGTTGGCATGCTCTGCGTTTACCTGCTGAGCTTCAGCTTGATGTTCCAACTCATCAGTCGTCGCCTTCAGGACGAGAAGATGGGTATGGACGTCTTTGCGGCGGCCAATCTGATGCTGGGCGGGGCCTATGTGCTGCAGTTGCTGGAAGGGCCGCCGGGCTGGAGCTGGACCAGCATGGTCAACCACACGCTTACGCTGTGCTCCTTGCTGGCGTACTGCGTGGGCGGGGCGCGCTTCTTTGGCCTCGCCACGCCGTTGGCCAGGCCGCTGTTGTACCTGGGGGTGGGCTATAGCCTTCTGCAAATTCTGGTGAACTGGGCCATGGGCCCGGTGGCGCGCTATGCGTTGCTGGCCGGCACCTGTGCGGTGTGGTTTGTCAGCATGGTGGCGGTGCTGCTGTACGGCGTGCGCAGCTTCGCCAAGGACCTGCGCGGTGAGGTGCTGCTGTTTGCCGGTTTGATCAGCGGCATATGCGTGCTGAACGTCATCAAGCTCAGTAAGCTGCTGTCTGGCGGCTTCGAGGCGCTGAGCATGGACGGCCAGTTCTCGATGATCTTCTATGTCTATATGTGCTCGTTGGCGACCATCCTGCCGCCATCGATCGTCTGGCTGGTGCTGCGCCGCCTGACAGACAGGCTGCGTGGCATGGCCGCTCGTGATCCGCTTACCCAGTTGCTCAACCGGCGTGGTTTGAGCACGGCGCTGGATGTCTATTTCCGGCACCCAGGCACTTCGGCACGTTTGCTGTTGGTTGATGTGGACCACTTCAAGAACATCAACGATACCTACGGCCATCAAGTGGGTGATGCCGTGCTCTGTGGCGTTGCGGACGCCTTGCGTGCCTCGGTCCGCAAGGACGACCTCGTCTGCCGGCTGGGGGGCGAGGAGTTTGCGGCGATCTGCGTCGGTGCCGATGACGCCTCGGCCCTGCGTGTGGCCGAGCGTGTGCGCAGCAGCATCGAGCAGAAAGTGATGCTGCACGACGCGCGCTATGAAGGCCTGCGTTGCACGGTAACCATTGGTGTCTCAGATGGCTTCGCCAGTGCGGCCAGCCTGAGCCAGGCCATGCAACAAGCCGATGCGGCCCTATATCGCGGCAAACACACCGGCCGCAACCGCGTGGAGCAAAACCGGGGTCAGAGTCGAGTTAACGCGGCGCTGGATACGGTGCACTAGCTGGCTGACTAGCTGGCTGCATCGGGCGCTGGACTCGTCGCCGTTTGCTTCTTGGGCCTTCCGCTTTTTCCGGGCGTCAGACTGCGGCCAATCTGGGCTTCTATAGCGGCGCGGAAGCGATCATTGCCCATCGGTTGTTGACGGCGCAGGTGTTCGCGGAAGTCGCTGGCATCGTCGCTGGCTTGCCTGACCAGGTTGCGATACGCCGCTTGGCGTTGTGCGTCGGTGACGCCCAGCTGTCGATAGCAGGCGTGCATCTGTATGACCGGGTCTGGCGCACCAAGGGCATTGTGGCGGTAGCTGGACCATGTGTAATCGTCAGGACTCGCAACCATCCCAGCGCGTACAGGGTTCAGCTCGATATAGCGGTAACAGCGCAGGAGATGTGCGTCATTGGCGATCAGGTGGGATCTGTAGCGGCCCTCCCATAGTGTGCCGGTACGTCCGTAAGCGTCATTGATATAGCGGACGTAGCGGCGGCCGAGTGACTGCATTACCCGGCTTATCGCAACTGCCCGGGTTGGGGTTATCAACAGGTGTACGTGGTTGGTCATCAGTACGTAGGCATGCAGGCTGCTTTCGTGGGCGATGATCAGCTCGCGTAGGTCCTGCAGGTAGCGCACGCGGTCAATCTCGCGGAAGAAGCACGGTTGCCGATCATTGCCGCGCTGTATGACGTGTTGGGTTACCTCTGCCAGATCAATCCTGGGGTGCCGTGCCATATGCGGTGCTCATGTTGGGCTGCGGATCACCCTAGTGCTGCTGGCGCATACCTTCGATCCGGGGAGTAGGGCGGGTTGTGTAAGAACCTGACTCTGACTCCGGTTCTGAACACGCGAATGGCTACGGAAGTGCATCCTCCCAAAGGGTGCCGGTTCTGGATGGAACTTCGCGCCCCGCACTTGTGCGACGCTGAACGGGTAATGGAAGATCCGTTCGACGTCTCTCAACCAAGGAAGGGATCGAGCATGCATAGACTGCTATTGCTTGCACTTCTGATGGCGCCGGCAAGTGCTATCTGCAGTCAGCCAAAAGGGCTATATCAGAACGCCGTCATTTCCCTTGATGGCGGTAGCCTGTGCTTGCGCGCCAATGACGTGGAGGAGTTGGAGGGCCGCGCATCTGTAGTGACCAACGTAAGCATCTATCGTCAAGGCGCGGTTGGCTCGCACCTTCTCTGGCAGCAGAGCTTTCCGCCAAGCAAGGGGCCCGCTCCCGCGATTACGTCGCACGAGTGTCTTGATGGTCTTGGAAGCACGGGAGATCCCTTGCCAGATCTGTTGCCGGGAACACGATATCTGGTTGATGTTGCTGCCTTCATCGTTGCGTCCGACGGTGAGGCGGTGCGCCGATGGTATAGCGGCAATTTCTGCGTAGTGCGCGGAGCGACAGGGTTGGAGAGCCGGCAGATTGTGTTTGACCGTCGGCGGAAAGTTTGGCCATGGGATATCTGCGGCATTTAGATGTGTGCGGCGGCGCTGCTAACGAAAGCTGGATGCCGGCACCTCGGAGGTGGGGCGCAAGGTGGTGATTCGCGTATCAATAACCTGACTCTGACCCCGGTTTTGCTCTAACATGCCGGCACCAGCCAGCCATTCCCGTTCGACAACGGCGCAGCGAGCCAGGACACCCTTCGTGCCCTATCAAGGAAGCTCGCAATGTCGAAATCCCCCCTGTTCCGTTCCGCTGCGCTCGCGCTGGCGGTCTCTCTTGCGGTAGTTGCACCGGCTGCTTCGGCGACGTCGCCGGTTGCAGGCAGCAGCAGCGCTGCCGCCTCTGTGCAGCGCCAGGCCGTCGCCAAGGGCCTGTATGAGCTGGCTTACAGTCCCTCGCAGAACGCTGTTTTCGTCGCTTCTTCCGGTGGCTTTGGCGATGACGCCGGCCCGGCCCAGGTGCTGCGCCTGGATCCCACTACGCTTGCCGTGCAGCAGCGCATTCCGCTGGAGCGCAAGGGCTTCGGTGTGGTGCTGGATGACGCAAACAATCGCCTCTACGTCGGCAACACCGTCGATACCTCGGTGACGGTGGTCGATACCGCGCAGAACAAGGCCATCGGCACGGTACAACTGATGGAGAAGGTCACAGGCAAGGATGGCAAGTCCTATTACAGCCACGACCTGCGCGAGCTGGTGGTGGATGCGCTCAACCATCGCCTGTATGTCACCGGCCACTCGCAGGAAGGCAGTGTACTGTTCGTGGTCGATACGCAGTCCTTGCAACTGATCGACACCATTGAAGGGCTGGGCAAGGCCAAGGCGCCGGGTCTGGCACTGGATGCGGCCGGCAAGCGCGTCTACACCAGCAATCTGCTCGGTGAGGTGGTCACCGTTGGCACCGACACTGGCAAGGTCGAACAGCGCTTCCAGGTCAGTGCCGAGCAGCCGATGAACATCGCGCTTGATCCTGCCGGCAAGCGCTTGTTCGTCACCGACCAGGGCTTGGAGATGATCCGCAAGTACCAGGGCAGCAGCATCGAAGGCTTCGTCTCGCGCCATCCGGGCAAGCGGGTGCTGGTACTGGACCGCAGCAGTGGCGCAGAACTGGCCAGCATCCCCACCGATGCGGGCCCGCTCGGCATCCTGTTGGATGCACCGCGCAAGCGCCTGTACGTGACCAATCGCGAAGCTGGCAGCGTCACCGCCTACGACAGCGACAACTACCAGCAGGTGGCCAGCTGGCCGGTGCCCACGCATCCGAACAGTCTGGCGCTGGATGCGAAGAACAACGTGCTCTACGTCAGCATCAAGGATGGCGAAGGTGACCCCAAGGGTGCCGAGGAAAGCGTCGCCCGCATTGATCTGGGTAGCTGAAGAAACGTCAGCATCTTGAGTACTGAGTGGCCAAGGCCAGCAGAGATGCTGCCTTGGCCCTCAACCTTTGTATGGCCAGCGCGGTTCTCGCGCATAGTGCAGGGCCAAAATTTTGACGCCGCGATGCGGTCGAATCGCTGTCTGCAACGTGTATACGCTGCGGATTGCCGTCTATAGAATTCCGCCCGGGGAAACACATCTTGCTCCTGCCGCGCGTGCCGTGGCACAGCGCCGCCTGTCCGCTCCACCCATCATCCTTGTCGAAATGGAAGTCGCGTAAATGCAGATTCGTTTGTTGCCGCTGGCGTTGCTGGCATTTGCCTGTGTAGAGGCCCACGCCGTAGAAGACGCGGTGCCGCAGGAACCCGCCGTGGCCGTTGAGCGCCCGGCGCGCATCCGCCTGTTCGGCCAGAACGGCGTTGGCTTGACGATGTATACCAATGCGCTCTGCGAGAAGCAGTACGACGAGGAGATCGAGGCGTCGGGCTCGATCGGGCACTACTTCAAGGCGATGGTCCGCAAGAAGCCGGAGAACATCTCCATCGGCATGCCGGAGACCGATGACACCCGCAACCTGGCCACACGCGACAAGCTGTGGGCCAGCCCGTACTACTCCGAGCATCCCTTGGTGCCGGGCCAGCCGGTGCGTCTGCAGGCGAATATCGCCAACGGCTCGGGGTGGACCTGCAACCGCGGGCGCGGCATCGAGATCAGTTTCGTTCCCGAGCCCGGCATGGACTACGAGGGCGACATGATCCGTGACTTCGAAGGGGGTCACTGCGGTATTGCGCTGCGTCAGGTTGCGGCCGACGGCACGGTAACGCCTCTCGTCGGTCGACTGATGCCGCCGAAGTGTCCAGCCGAGTCTGCCCCCGTTCCATCGCTGATGGTGATGATGATGGATGCGGACAATCTGCAGTACCGGCTCGCCGGGGAAGGCGCCGGCATCGATGAACTGGACAACGATGAGGATAGCGTCGAGGACCTGGAGGAGATGATCTCCGAGGCGCCGCTGGCGGGCGGAATGCCGCTCTGCATCGTCACCAGTGGTGATACCGACGCCAGCGAGTTCGGCAAGAAACTGCCTGCCTTGTTGGAAAAGCGCGGCGTGCAGTCGCAGGTGGTGCGTGTGGATGGCAAGGCGCTTGCAGCAGAGTGGGGTCTGACCGAGCAGCGGCCGCTGAACTTTGCCTTGGCCGAACACTATTGCCGCTCGGTTACCCGCCGGAACTGATCCCGCCGGTGTAAGCGGATGAACGGCGGGGGCGTGCAGGCAAGCACGCCTGTGAGCCGTTCCTCTTCGGTGTGGCAGAAGCCTGCCTTGCCTTCCAGGCCGGGGCGGCATTGATCTCCCGGCCTTGGGCGTCTTGTTCATGGATGAGCTATCGCACCCGGCAATGGATTGTCCTGCCATCCCAGCTGCACAGCATGCGATTTCTATCGCCGGCGTTACCGGTGATGGGGATGCCGTAGCGACGCGCTGAGTCCATCCAGCGCTGCAGATTCCGGTTACCTCGGCTTCCTTCGCCGAAGTAATAGTCGCCAACGTAGTCCGGCGCGGTGCCAGGCGCGACGATGCTGGCATCAGGAAACCTGTTGCCTTCGCTATCCCGGCTTTCGCCCTCGACGTACTTCGCCTCGGTGACGTTGTCGGTTGTCACTTTGTAGACCGTCCGTGATCCATCCCGCCATTGGACGATGACGATTATTGCACCGGCGCCATGTTTGTCCGCCCAGGAAAGCGCGAGCTCCTGTATGGAGAACGCCACGGAGTTCCACGCGGCGCTACTTGTGCCAGCCCCCGCGAGGCCTTCAGCCAGGTACTGTCCGAATCTGGCTCTTGATGTGGCTGAAAGAACGATGTCGCTGGCGCTGAAGTCCTTGTATGCGCTAGGAAAGGTGAAGCCGACTGGATTGGAGTACTGCGGGTTGTCGGGATGCACGGTGACGACAAGCCCTCCCTGGTTCTTGTTGGATCTGGCGCTATCAGCGGCTTCGCCTTGGGTTGGTTCATGGCCAGGGATGGCCGCTGCATTTGGCTGTGCCGACGAAGCTGTCAGGGAGGCGGCATCCAATACGCGGTAGAACGCCGCCGATATCGGCTCGGGGATGGCTGTACGCATCGTACGCCAGCGCTTCAGTTCTCGGTCGTACTCAACTTCGTAAGCGGTCAACTGGGCACTCTCAAAATCTACAACCACGGTGAGGCCATTGCCCTTTGAGATGGCGGCGTTCGCCGTCGAGGGGCAGCGGTTGCATTCAACCACGCCGCCGGCGATCGCTGATAGTGAGACCGAGGGCGCCAGGAATGCGAGGACCGCGGTAGCGAGGATTCGTGAATTCCTTTTCATCGTTTCTCCTGGTGGAGCAGCTTGTGCTGCAAGGAAGTTTTAGGCCAACTTTCTTGAAGATACTGTCGGTATCGTGGTGGAGGAACGCAGCTGTTCTGCTGGCGCAATGCTCGGATTTGACCTGGGTTTGGATCAGGAAAGAGTCGCGACGGGATGCGGATATCGGCTTGCATCGGTGCGATGCCCGTCGCGGTGTGAGCCCAACGCCCTGGTTGCTGGCATGATCCCCGCATGACGCTCACCCTCGACCAACTCCGCCGCTACGCCGTCGCCCGCTCGCTGTTCAAGCCGACCACGCTGATGCGGGCTATCGCGAAGCTGGGCTTCGTCCAGGCCGACCCGATCCGCGCGCCGGCGCGAGCGCAGGACCTGACGTTGCGGCATCGTGTTATGAACTACCACGCCGGGGACCTGGAACGGCGCTATCCGCGGCTGCCGGTGGAGGAGGATTTCTTCGTCAACTATGGCTTCCTGCCGCGCGAGCGGCAGGCGTTGATGCATCCGCGGCAGGCGCGGATGGAGTGGACGCCGGCGCGCTGGAAGCAGGCGCAGGCGGTGCAGGCCTTCATCGCTGAACGTGGCGCGGTGCACCCGCGCGAAGTGGATGCGCATTTCGCCCATGGCAAGACCACCAACTGGTTTGGTGGCTCGTCCAACGCCAGCACACAGTTGCTGGACGGTATGCACTACCGTGGCTTGCTGCGGGTGGCGCGGCGTGACGGCGGCACGCGTGTCTATGCGGTACGCGATATTCCGCTGCCGGTTGCTGCCACCGAGATTGATGCGCGCATGGATGCGCTGATCGACCTGATTGTGGGCAAGTATGCACCGCTGCCGGATGCCAGCCTGGGCCAGTTGGTGGCCCATCTGGGCAATGGTGTCCCGCAGTGGAAGGAGGCGCGCAAGCCCGCATTGGCACGCGCACGCCTGCGGCTGCAGCGGGCGCGGGTGGAGGGGGTGGACTGGGTCTGGCCGGCCGATGAGCGGGCCGATAGCCGCCGTTGGAAGCCCGACGCACAGGTGCGGCTGTTGACCCCGTTCGACCCGGTCGTATGGGACCGCCGTCGTTTTGAATTGTTCTGGGGGTGGGCGTACCGCTTTGAAGCCTACACGCCACCGGCAAAGCGCAAGCTGGGGTATTACGCGTTGCCGCTGTTGTGGCAGGACCGGGTGATTGGCTGGGGCAATCTCTCGGTGGCGTCGGGGGCACTGAACGCACAGCTGCATTACGTGGACGGCAGGGCGCCAGTTGATGCTGTCTTTGCCGAAGAACTGGAGGCTGAGCTGGGGCGGATGCGGGTGTTTCTTGGTGTGGGCGGCTGAGCTGAAGCTTCAGGGCAGATGTGGATACTCTTTTGAGGATGACAGCATCTCCCTTCTCGATCGGCCTGTGATCATTGCCGGTTGCAGCGAAAGCCTGGCATGGCGAGGTGCTCTGTTCTTCGCGGCAGCCGTCTTGGGGTTCGCTGGAGTTGATGGTGGGCTGCTGCATCCGTCATGCTGCGACGCCAACCCGGGGTTACGCCAGAAGGAATAGTTCGTGCCGACCACCACTGCTGCAGCAGCCCGCAACAGCATCGTGCATATGGCCGTGGCCTTCATCGCCATGGGCAGCTGGGCCGCATTCGCAAACAGCACGCACCCGATGCCGCGGCCGGTGATTGCCGGGGTGGTGCAGGGCATCTTGTCGGCGCTGATCACTTTGTTTTTGAAGCGCATGATCGAGGCGCTGTCCGCGCGGTTGCCGGGGAGTGCGGGTTATTGGGTTCCGCCTTTGGTTGCGGTGGTCGCCTCGTTGAGTCTGCTCAGCAGCATTCATTGGTTGGCTGGCACGCCGGAGATTCTGCGCACGATCGTGGTGCCGATGTCGGTCACCGCGCTCTATGCGACCACCTACAACCTGGCACTGCGCCGAAGCGCAGTACGGTAGTGTCGAGCCATGCTCGGCAGTGGCTTCACCGATGGAGCCCGCGTAGCGCAGGGCTTCGCTCCACATTCAGGGCTGGCGGATGGAGGGGGATTGGCTGCGTCTGGGGTTTCTTCCCTTGCAAAGCCAAAGCGAAGCGTCGGCGCCAAAGCCAAAGCCAAAGCCAAAGCCAAAGCACCCCTCCCAACCCTCCCCTTGCCTGCGGCAAAGGGAGGGCTCATTCGCGCGCTTCAGCAGGGTAGTGCCGAGCCATGCTCGGCAGGGGCTTCACCGATAGAGCTTGGGTAAAGCAGGGCTTCGCTCCTACATTAAGGGCTGGCGGATGGACGGGGGAATGGATGCATCTGGGGTTTCTTCCCTTGCAAAGCCAAAGCGAAGCGTCAGAGCCAAAGCCAAAGCCAAAGCCAAAGCACCCCTCCCAACCCTCCCCTTGCCTACGGCAAAGGGAGGGCTTATCCCGCGCGCTTTGAGATTCCCTTGGCCTTGTTGGATCGGGACGGTTCATGCCGTTCGCTTGCGTTGTCATCGGCGCCGGCGATCTAATGCGTCGACAGCAGCGGTGGTGTTACCGAAAAAGGGAGCAAGGACGATGCCCGCGCACTCAACTACATGCCTTGCTTTACGGAAGACCGCACACGTCAGCCTCTGTGCCATTGCACTGTTGGTCGCTGCCTGCGCCGCACCGCGCCATGGCGAAGTACCACCGGATAGCCCGGAGATCGGCAAAGCCGCGGCCGCGCTGCGCAAGCTCAATCCCGCTGCGGTGCAGGCCTACGCGCTCAGGGTGCGGCTGGCCAATGTCCCGGGTCCGTTTGAAACCGTGCAGGGCACCGCGCAGTATGATGTTCAAAACCCGGGCCGCTGCGGCAGGGGCGACGCGTTTGCAGGTGCCATGCCGCGCATCTCCAGTAACGAACCCTTCGACCTGGTCAAGGTGGCGGAAGGGGAATACCTTGGGACGATCCATCTGGATCGGATCATCGATGAGGCGTACTACGGACGGGAGGTCTGCCATTGGGCGTTGGCCGAAGTCCGCGTTGCCCTGGCAGGCAACCTGCGCCCGGAAAGCACCCGGTTTGTCGCGGGCATGGATGCGGCATCGATCCAGCAGCGGGGCGTGGCCACGCGCTATTTCTGGGGCGGCTACTACCCACGCGCAACGATGGATGCATTCAAGGACCTGGGCGACGTCGACCTTGAGGATGTCCCGCCGGAAAAGCGAAGTGAATTCTTCAGCATTAGCCTGAGTGGTGCGCCGATTTCCAGATGATGGCCAGTACGCCGATCCGCTGTCGCTGATCGATGCGGCTCAACGCTTGGCACGTACCGCAGGTGCCGGGCGCTTGGCCTGCCTGCCAGGTGTGGACGGCAACGCGGCTTGCATCAGCTTGCGGAAATTGGGGCACTGCAGGTGATCCGGTTGCGTGCAGCGGGCGGTATGGCGCAGCCCATCGCGCAGCAGCTGCAGGCGCAGGATGTGACGGTCCAGCGCGCTGGCCTTGTTCAGCAGGGACGGGCGATCCATGCTGAAGTTGCCGTCCGCGTCGAACATCGCCGCTATTTCTTCCAGCGCGAAACCCGCCGTTCGGCCCAGCGTAACCAGCGCCAATGTCTGCATCACGGTTGGCGCGTAGACGCGACGCAGGCCTTTGCGACCCAGGGGCCGGATCAGCCCACGCTGCTCGTAGTAGCGCAGGGTCGAAGCCGGCAGGCCGGAGCGCTGGCTGACCTCGCTGATATCCAGTTCCAACATGCTTGACCTCAAGTGGACTTCAACTTGCATCCTGACCCTAACAGAACAGGCGGAGCGGGTCATGGGCAGCTGGGAGCTGATGATTGATGTACTGGTGGCAGGAGTGCTGGCGACGGCCCTGATGGACGCCTGGAGTGCGCTGCTGCGCAGGATCGGCGTGGCAACGCTGGACTACGCTCTGGTCGGGCGCTGGCTCGGCCACATGTTGCATGGGCAATGGCGCCACACGGCGATCACACGCGCTGCGCCGGTAAGGTACGAACGCTTGACCGGCTGGGTTGCGCACTACCTGCTGGGCATTGGCTATGTCGCCGGGCTGGTGGCGGTGACGGGTCCAGAGTGGTTGCTGCATCCCAGTTTGGCGGTGGCGCTGGCATTTGGTTTGCTGAGCATGGTGGTGCCGTGGTGCGTCCTGCAACCGGCATTGGGGGCTGGGTTCTTCGCCTCGCGGACTCCACGGCCGTGGCATGCGCGCGTGCAGACGGTAGCGAGCCACTCGGTTTTTGGAATGGGTATGTATCTGGGTGCCTGCTGCTGGCAGTCGCTGTCTGCGTGGGCTGGATGAATGCCCTGTGTGTCCGCAGAGCGTCGCGGCTCCTGCTCAGCTTTGTGGTGGCCCCGCACGGGAACGCCACATCAACGTAACGCCGGGCGGCGCATTGTTCGCCGGCGGTATGCCAAGCCGCAGTTTGGAGGTTGCGATGATCAGCAAACACAATCCACAGCACAGTCATGAAGGCGGTCCGCCGCGCTCCCGGCAGTCGAACGCCGAGCAGGCACGCAGCAGCAGCCCGGCGCGCCAGGCCGCGCGTGGCGAGCCCAGCCATCAGAAAGACATGCACGATCAACGCATGTCGGACCAACATACGGCCGAACGGCGGAATCACGGCAGGAAGCATTGATCCACTGCTGCGTTGGCTGCTGCGGTGCACGGCCTCGCGCGCCTTCATCGTGAACGCCCGTGGCAGTGTGCGAGCAGCCCTGGAGGCAACCCGCACAGAATAAGGCTGCGGGTCCGCAAGGACGGCAGCTTGTCAGGTGGTCCGTGCTACCCGGCACCCGCAACGCTGCGTGCAGCGCTGCGGGTATTGGTTTGCATGGAACGCGCTAGTTGCTGGGTTCACCGATGATCAGGCCGCTGTCGTCGACGCTGATCACGCCGTCGACTGCGCGTGCGGCGGTCACCATGCGATCCGCTTCGGCCTGGCTGCCAACCTGGCCACTCAGCGATACCATGCCACCGCGTGTTTCCACGTGGATTTCGCTGCCCGGCACATCGCGGGCACCCATCAGCCTGGCTTTCACTTCGCGGCTTATCCAGGCATCGCTGCCGGGTTGATCGCTGGTGCGCTCGACGCGCCCGGCTTCGGGAGGAGGTTCCTGGCCCAGGTAGGCGGCGGTTGCAACCGGTGCACAGGTGGGGATGGCGGCGGCAATCAACAACACACTCCGCAGGTGCAGGTGTTTCATCACGATGCTCCTTTGGTGGGGAAACAGGCCATTCGTACGCTGGCCCAGGCAGATGGTGACGACGCCGGGGTTAGCGCACCGCAGCGTTGTTGTTAGCGGATTGCGAACGGCGGCTATTCAAGCTGTTCACTGCCAGCTGAAGAGATGGTCGTGTCGACATCGCGATGGCGTTCTGCACACAGCGCTTACGTCGGGACGCCTAGCGTTTGATGCTCTTCCATGTCGGAGACGCTGTGATGACCCAAGGTGACAAAAGCGCCTATACAGACAAGCAGAAGCGACAGGCCGCGCACATCGCGCAGAGCGAGCGCAAGGAAGGACGTTCAAAGGAGGATGCCGAGCGCATCGCCTGGGCGACGGTGAACAAGCAGGACGGTGGCGGGAAAAAGTCAGGTGCCGGCCGTGCGTCACACAAGCACTAGCGGGTTTGTGCGCAGGGCAGGCGACGAAACCGGCGGCAATGCCGGTCTCGCCGCGCAGCCTTGTGCAGCAAGCGCTTCAGCTGAAGGTCTTGCGGTCCTTCGCGGCGCTCATGCGGTGACTGCCCGCTGTCGCGGTGCCGCGCATCTTGATGTCCTGCATGAACACCCATTCGCTGCTGATACGCGCTGGCGTGATATCGATCATCGCGTAGCCCCGTTGCGAGGTGTCACACCAGCGCAGTTCCGGGTTGCTGGCGATGAAGGCCTTTGCCACGGCGCCCGGTGCGGCGGCCATGCTGCCTTCAATACCACCGGAGGTGACCGCCTGTACCGCGAACTCGACGCCGGCAGGCTCGCCATCCTGCTGCAGTTCATAGGCCCAGGCGTTGTGGCTGTCGCCTGACAGCATGACCAGATTGGCGTCGGCTTGCTGTGCAGCGCGCAGCAAACGCGCCCGCGCGGCAGGATAGCCATCCCAACGGTCCATCCACATCGGCAGGCCCAGCCGCGCGCCGCGCACGTTGTTGCTGAAAGCCTGCACGCTGCGTTCGCTGGCATCGCTGCGCAGCATGCCTAACGTCTCGGCGGGCATCACGGTCCGGCCCAGGATGGTGCCCATGCCGACCAGCTGCCACGCATTGCCGGCGGCGTTGGTCTTCAGCGATTGGTACAGCCAGTTTTCCTGTTCCAGGCCGAGCATGGTCGCCGCAGGGTCCTGCCACGGACCGTCGCGGAATGCCTCCAGGGCGGCGTCGCTATCCGCCCGGTAGGCAGCGGCGATGTCGGCGGGACGGGTGCGGCCGATCAGGCGCGACTCGGTGCGGTACAAGGTGGCCAGATTGCCGATCGGGTAAGCCTTCCACGGCTCATCGGAGACCGGCATCCATTCGCGGTAGGCCTGCATCGCGGCGGCCTTGCGTACACTCCAGTCGCCTTCGGTTGCGCTCTGGTGGTTCTGCGCGCCACCTTCCCAGCTGTCGTTGGCGCTTTCATGGTCGTCCCACAGGGCCACCATCGGCGCGTTCTGGTGCAGGGCCTGCAGGTCGGCGTCGGCACGGTAGCAGGCCAGGCGCAGGCGATAGTCGAGCAGCGAGATCATTTCGTGTTCGTGCGCCGGCATCACTTCGCGCTCGGCGATGCGGTCCTGCGCCTTGTAGGCGGCGATGCCGTATTCGTAGAGATAGTCACCTACATGCAGCCATAGATCCATGTCCTCACGCTGTGCGGCATGGGCGTAGGCATTGAACCAGCCGGTCGGCAGGTTGGCACAGGAGAACAGGCCCAGCTTGAATCGGTCCACCTGGCCGACGGGTAGCGTGCGGGTGCGGCCGGTGGGAGAGACGCTGCCGTCCGCCGCGATGAAGCGGTAGTAGTACGTCGATCCCGGTTGCAGGCCGGCAAGGGTGAGCTTGGCCGTCCAGTCGCGGTAGCTGCCGGTACGCACGCTGGCCCCGGCAACCACGTTGCGGAACGCTGTGTCGGTGGCGATCTCCGCGCGCAGGGTGGTTTCGTCGGTAGCGGCTGCCGGGACATAGCGGGTCCATAGCAGCATGGAGTCCGCACCGGGTTCGCCGCTGGCGACGTTGTGGGTGAAGCCCTTGGCGGCCTGCACTTCAGCCGTGAACGCGCGACCGATGGGCAGTAGCAGCGCGCCCAGGCCGAGGCTGGCGCCAATGATCAGACGGCGGCGGTCCAGTTTCATGGTCATCGGAGGCTCTTTGGGTTGCAGGTGTCGGTGATGGGGCCGGAGGGGTTGCCGGACGAGCCGGTCCTCGGCGCAAGCCCCTCCCGCGCAGGCGGGAGGGGGGAAGAAAGCCAGCGCCGCTCGCCGTTGTTCTGTGGCTTTCGATGCGGCGCCGTTTGCCTCAGAAGCGGCCGCGGATGCCGAAGTTCCACATCGAGCCGTACACCGTGTACATCTGCACGCGGCTGGGGATGTTGGAATAGATCACTTCCGGCTCGTTGAAGATGTTGCGGCCTGCCAGCATCACGTCGATGTTGTCGGTGAGCTTGTAGCTGGCGCTGATGTTCCACAGCTCGCGCGCATCGCGGTAGAGGATGCCGTTGTTGGCGGTGGTCGGCGTGTTGCTCAGGGCGCTGACGCGATGCTCGGACTGGTAGTTGCCGTTGATCTGGAAATCGAAGCGACCATAGTTGTAGCGGATGCCCCAGTTCGCGGCCTGCTTGGGGATGTTCTGGCGCGGGCCGTCCGGATTCACCTGGGTCAGCGAGCCGTACACGCTCAGGCCTTTCCAGGCGCCGGGCAGGAAGGTCATCTGCTGGTTGTACTCCAGCACGACGCCTTCGTTGGTACTGGTGCCCGGTGCATTCTGCGCGCTGCGGAAGGTGTAGCCGTCGTACTCGTTCGGGTTGAAGCCGACATCCTCCGGATTGACGGTGATGCCGGTGACCTGCATGTCCTGCATGTCCAGCTTGTAGTACGACAGCCCCAGCAGGCCCGACGGTTCCAGGTAGTACTGCAGGCTGGCGTAGTACTTGGTGGAGTGCTCGGGTTTGAGCTGGGCATTGGGCACGGTGACGATCATGGTGTCGTCGTTTACCGACACCACGCCGCCGAGGTTGCCGTAGTCCGGGCGCAGGATGGATTGGCTGAAGGACAGCTGGCCAACCAGCTTGTCGGTGAAGTCGTATTTGACGCCACCGCTGAGGAAGAAGTCGTCGTACTCGCCCTTGCGCGTGGTGTAGCGGCCATTGTTGTACTGGTACATCAGCCCTTCGACGGTATTGACGTCCAGGCCGGCGGCCTTGACCTCGCTGACCGGTCGAACGTCGGCGACGCGGGCAGCGGTACGGGTCTTCTCGTAGCGCAGGCCAAGGTCGAAGCGGGCATCGCCGAGGCGGGTCTCGGCCTCGATATAGGCTGCGTCCACTTCTTCCTGGATGCGTTTGTTGTTGTCCAGTTTGCGCTTGAGGTTGCCCACCACATCGGGCACGAAGTATTCCGGGTGCTGCTGGTAGATGTCGTACATCGCGTAGTTGCTGTCGGCACGCCAGCCCTGCTGGTTCATGTTGCCGGCACCGGTACCGATGATCTGGAAGTCGTAATTTTCCGTCCACGGCACGCTGGCGCCGGGGTCGGTCTGGCTGCCATTGGGGCCGACATAGCGGTACTGCTGGTAGGAGCCCTCATTGGTGCGCCAGTCGTTGCGACGCGTGCCAAGGCCGCCCATCAGGGTTACCGGCGTGTCGTTGAAACTGAGGTGGCGCTTGAGGTCGAGATTGACGCCGTATTGGTCGTTGAGCGCGTCGGATTCGGCGGTGCGCACGTTGTAACCGATAGGGGCATCGCGGTTGAAGTTGCTGGGGTCGTTCCACGGACGGCCACCGGTCTGCGCCAGGTTCCACTCATGCGAACTTTCCGAGGGGCGGTCCAGGGTGAAGCCTATCCCGGTCAGCCAACTGTCGGTGCGCTGGAAGAAACCCTTGCTGTTGTCGCGGAAGTTGAACTCCGCGCCGGAATAGCTGCCACGCAGCACGGCTTCCCAGTCTTCGCCCTTGTACTCCAGCTTGGGTGCGATCAGGTACGCCGGCGTGCCCGCATAGCGATGCGAATACTGGGTGTGCAGGCGGGTGTTGGTGCCGTTGGGATTGACCACGATGTGGTCTGGGGTGGAGCCCGGTGCCGCTTCCGACTTGGAGGTGGTGCCGAAAATCAGGTAGGTGTACTGGTTGAAGTACTCCACGTCATACATCGAGTAGGTACTGCGCAGCGAGGCGACCAGTTCGTCGGTGATCTGGTAGTCCAGGCTGAGGTTGGCCGCGGTGCGGCTGGTCATCTTCGGGCCCGGGCGCCACATCACCCGGTACGGCATGGCGCTGCCGTCGGGCTTGTAGGCATAGTCGGTCTGGATACGGTCCTGCTGCACGTAGTTGGCGTTGTAGCTGGCGTTGAACTCGACGCCGAAGCGCCCGTCCATGAATACATCGCCGAAGCCGAACTGGCCGGACGGATAGATGGTGTCGTGCTTGCGGTCGTCCGGGAAGTACTTGCCCGACCAGTTCGAGTCGGAGGTGCCGACCGCGCCCAGTTGGAACACGATGTCACGCTTGGTGCGCTGGAACGCATACTTGCTGCGCAGGTTGATATTGCCGCCGGGTGAGTCGGCGTCCATCGCCGCGGTCAGCGTGTTGTTGAGTTCGATCGATTCGATGCCGGTGATCGACATCTGCTCGAACGAATTCTGGCGGCCGGAGTTGTTGTTGGATGTTGCCGTGGCCATGCGTGCGCCATCGGTGGTGAAGGTCGAGTACTTCGGGTCCAGGCCGCCGATGCGAACGGCGGTGGCATCCACCTCGGTGTAGTCCAGCGACAGGCCGGGCATCGACTTCATGAACTCACCGACGTCGCCCATGGTCAGTGCGCCGTAGTTGTCGGCCGCGACCACGTTCTTTGCGTTCATCGCCGCACGCCGTTCCATGATCGCGCTGGCCTGGCCGTCACGTGAGGCGGTGACCTTGATCGCATCCAGGTCGGTCGCATCGCCACCATCGGCGGTGTAGGAGGGCGCTTTCAAGGCAACGTCGAGCGTGGTGGTCTTGCCCGCCACGACCGCCGCGCTGAGCCGTGCTTCCTGCAGGCCGGTGTATTTGACCAGCACGGTGATGTCGCCGGCAGGGATGCCGGAGAGCTGGAAATGGCCGCCTTCCTGCGAATAGCTGATATTGCGACTGCCTTCGATCCGCACCTCGGCATTGCGTACGTACTCGCCGGTGGCGGTGTTGAGCACGCGGCCGCGCAGGCTGCCGCTGGCGATGGTCTGGACGCTGTTGTCGTAGCGCTGTTGGGCAGGCAGGTCGGGCGAAACGCAAAGCGCTGCCAGGATGGCGCTGACCAGCGCCGACTTCTTTAGTTCGAGCATGGATCTGTTCCGGAGAGTGTGGGAGTACCGCACACAGCTGAGGTTCCGCCGTGCAAGCGGCGCCACCTTACGTCCGGACAATTACAGAACCTTTACGTTTGAGTCATGGATACTGTCGCTACTGAAACTGCTTTTGCTTTGCTTTGCTCTGCCTGCAGTGGCCGTGCAGGCAGAGCGCGGTCGATGATTGTTCGGTCTCGCGCGGCTACGCACGGTTGCACGCAGTGCCGTCGCGCACCTGCCCGCTGGCCTTCCGGGTCCGGCGTCCTGATCCGCATCACGCGCAAGGTTGGCCGCTGATGGTCTGCGGCCTGCGCTGTGTCCTGCTGGAATGCGGATTGTTGTTGCTACTTCCGCGGTTCGGCTGCGACAAACGGCCGTTCCGGATCGCCGGTCCACCGCATCAGGTGCAGCTGCGCGCCTTGTTTGCCGTCCTGCTTGAAGTTGCTGGCGAGATAGAAAAGATCGTCGCCAACGGCTTGCAGGCCAACGTCGGCCTTCTGCATCCAGCCGCGGATGCCGGTGACGGGATCCTTCAGGCCTGCGTCGGCGAGTGGCAGTAGCTGCCCCTGTTCCCAGCGGCCGGAAGTGTTGCCGGGCACGCCGATCAAGTCTCCTGGCGTTGGCCTGGCAGCAGCGTCCACCGCGAACAGCAGGTAGTTCGGGAACGTCGGCTTCCTGCCCTGGTATACGCCCAGGTACCAGCGTTGTTGGGCTGCGTCGTAGGTCAGGTTCTGTACGCCGTAACTGGTGTTCCCCGTGCGCACGAAGTATTTGCCTTGCACCTGCGTGGGCCCGCTGTGGTGCGGTGCGGACTCCAGCAAGGGCTGTGCCTTTTCCTGCCAGTCGCTGACGTCGTATTGCAGCAGCACCTGGTGGTCGTTGTCGGTGCGCGCGGTATTGCCGTAGATGCCATAGGCAACGGTCAGCAGCTGTGGGCCATCGACGTGACCGAAACGCGGGCCAAAGGCGACGCCATCGATGCCGGAGCAACCATAGCGGTGATCCGGGGAGGCGGTTTCATTGCCACGGTATTTCCCGTCGTCACCGTCGAAGCGGCCATCCCCGTTGATATCGGCGGTGTAGTCCTTCACCACTTCCGGCAGGTAGATGGTGCGCAGGATGTCGCTGTCGGTGGCCTCGATGCCAACCCGGTCAATGCGGTCCACGTCGATCATCGCGATATAGAAGGCCTGGTCCTTCTTGTACTCCAGCGATCCGTAGACCTTGCCGTCGGCCGGATTGAAATCCAGATCGCCCAGATGCCCGTTCCATCCGGTCAAGGTACCGACCAGATTGCCCTGCAGGTCGAACTTGGCGAGCAGGTTGGTGAAGGAGTAATAGATATAGCCCGCTTGCTGGTCCACGGCGATGCCCTGCACATGGCCCGATTGCCAGACACCGCCATGGTGTTGCAGCGGCAGCGGTGCGCTTGCCATGGCCGGCCCGGCGATGCCGGCGGCCAGCAGAATGCCCAGCAGGAAGTTGCGATTCATTGGCGAATGATGGTTGCGGAATCAACCATGCAAAATGGCGTGCAGAGGTGACGTGCACATGACACGTGGGCGTGCACATGTGCTTCAATCTGCGTCACGGACGCTGTTGTTCAAGGAGAGAATGCAATGCGCTTCACATGTGGAATCTTCACCGTGTTCCTGTTGCTGGCAACGAATACCGCCGGTGCGCAGCAGCTGGCGACGGACGCGCCGGCATCGTCGCGGCTGCGGCTGTTCGGCCAGAACGGTGTTGGCATGGTGCTCTATACCAATACCAGCTGCACGGCAGAGTATGCGCAGAAAATCCGCGCTTCCGGTTCGCTGGGAAATGCGTTCGGCTCGATGCTGGGCAAGGTGAAGAACGAGAGCCTGGGCATACCGGAAACGGATACCAGCCGTGGCCTGAAGCAACGCGGCATGATCATGTCCAAGGCCTACTTCAAGGAGTACCCGCTGGTGCCGGGACAGTCGGTAGTGGTGGAGGCGGGCATGGGCTCACCGGCCGGTTGGCGATGTGATCGCCTTATCACTTCGGCATTCACTCCGCAGGCCGGCAAGGACTACGAAGTGGCCCTGGACGTGGACTTCTCCGGCGGCGTATGCACGTTGAAGGTGAATGAGGTGGCGGCCGATGGTTCCCTGCTGCGCCTACCCGTGCAGCCGGCCAGCAAGCAGTGCGTGCCGGCTGCGGCGGAGCCGGGGCAGGGCGCGGACTGAAATGAGCGGGCCGGCGCAATGCCGGCCGCTCCTGGAGCGGGAAGCAGGCTCAGGCCTCTTCCTCCTCCTCTTCTTCTTCGTCTTCTTCTTCCTCGTCCTCTTCGTCCTCATCCTCTTCTTCAAAGGCGTCGGCTTCTTCGACGCGGACGAAGTTGGGCAGGTTGTCGGCGAAGCCGATCTGCTTGCCGTTGGCCAGCATCGGGCGCACTGCGCGCTTGCCGGCTTCTTCCACTACCGCGAAGCAGACCAGGCTTTGTGCGCTTTCATCACCGGCTTCTTCGAATACGGCAACCCAGCCGTCGGCAGGGTTGATCTGGATGATGTTGTCTTGCATGGCGGGACCGGTGGTTGAAGGAATGGCGAGCTTGCGTGAAGGCGGCCGCGCTTTGCAACCGTGGGCAGGTGGGATACTGGGGCCTCGCATGCCGGCAGGGGATGGGAGATGGCCGAAACACCGTTGCGTACGCCCGACGGGCGCTATCTGGTGGTGCGTGGGCGGCTGTGGCGGGCCAGCAACCCGGGCTTGGAGGAGCCGGTGCGTGCGGCCCTGGTAAACCAGTTGATGGCGGCGCGGCGGGAGGTCGGCGCTGCACGCCGTGCCGGCGATCGTCCGCGTCTGGCCAAGGCGGGTGGCGCGGTTGACGCGGCCAAATGCGCCTTGGGCGAGCGAGGACCGGTGTGGTGGCAGGACGGGGCGCCGGACTTCAACCGCCATCTGGTCCGCAACACACCCTATGCGGCCTGGTACGCGCTGCAGCAGCTGGATTGAGCCGTTTGCGGCTTTACTCGGCGGACGGTGGAGACGAGGATGACCGCTGGTCCCGCGTCGGAAACACGCCATGCTCCAATGCCGCACCCTCGCCACCGCCGCTGGCGGCAAGGCGACCCCGTCGTTATGGGTGGACCTGTGCCAACCCACGCCGGAAGAGCTGGAACAGGCCTCGCGGCAAGTGAGTTTCCGTATCCCTGACCGTGCCGGCATCAGCGAGATCGAGTTCAGCAGCCGGGTGCGCGTGGAGGGCGAGGCGCTGGTGCTGAATCTGCCGCGCTTCCAGTATGAAGTCGAGCACGTCGTCGGGCCGCTGGGCTTCGTGGTGGCGCCCAATGCGCTGGTGGTGCAGCGTGAGCACCGCATCGATGCGCTGGAAGGCGTGGAAGCAGCGCTGGACAAGCACCCCTGCCAGGGCTCGGCCGATCTTTTCCTGCGCATGATCGAACACATCGTCGATCGCCTGGCCGATCTGCTGGAGTCGCTGGAAAGCACGATGAGCGAGTTCTCGCGGCAGGCCTTCAGCCATCCCAAGGGCAAGCGCGCTTCACGCCGGCTGGAGCAGATGCTGCATGAGGTGGGCATGATGGGGCGGCGCATCGGCGCGCTGCATAACACCTTGCACGGCATGCTGCGGATGATGAGCTATCTGGATGAGGCCACGCCGGACTGGTTTGGTGCCGATGCCCCGAAGCGCATCAAACTGGTGGTCAAGGACCTGACCTCGCTGAGCGAGTTCGAACAGCAATTGGGCGACCGCAACGAGTTCCTGCTGGACAGCGTGCTCGGCCTGATCAACATGGACCAGAACGAGGTGATGAAGGTGATGGCGGTGGCCTCGGTGGTCGGCATTCCCCCAACCGTGCTGGTCGGGGTGTGGGGCATGAATTTCGCAGCGATGCCGGAACTGCATTGGCATTACGGTTACGCCATCGCGCTGGCTGCGGTGGCCGCGAGCATCGTGCTGCCCCTGTTGTGGTTCAAACGGCGTGGCTGGCTCTGAGTGGTCGGGATGCGACGCATTCTCGTCTACAATCCGGGCTCTTTTGTACAGCTGATGGAGTCGATGTCTGCCAAACCCATGACTGCCGCCGGCAAGTTGTTTGCCGCTGCTGCATTGATTGAAGGTGTCACCTGGGCCGGGTTGTTGATCGGCATGCTGCTGAAGTACGGCACCGGCACCACCGAGCTGGGCGTGTGGCTGTTCGGTCGCCTGCACGGCCTGGCCTTCCTGTTCTACGTCGTCGTCACCCTGTTTGCCTGGGTGAAGCTGCGCTGGCCGCTGTGGGCGGTGCTGCTGGCCTTGCTGGCGGCCGTGCCGCCGCTGGTGACCGTGCCGCTGGAGATGTGGTTCCGTCGTATCGGCCTGTTGTCCGAGCGCCCGCGCTGATTCGATGCTGATGTAATGGCGCGGCCGGCTTCCACACGGTCGCGCCATTGGAACTGCACAGTGTTGCCAGGTATTACGGGCTCCGGTCATGTGCGTTACGGAAGCATTGCTTGCGGTGTGATGCGTTGGTCATGAATGCCGATGCTTTACCTCGTCTGCGGCCTTGCCGATTGCTTTCTGTGCCTTGCCTGCATTTTTCTCCATGTTGCCGGCCATCTGCTGGGCCTTGTTGCCTGTCAGCCTCCCGGCAGCTTCCTTGATGGCACCCTTGATCTCGTGCTTGGTGCCTTCAACACGGTTGCGGTCCACGAACGGTCTCCGGAAACGTCTGCCTCGCTGCAGACGGCCCCAGACTGCGCATCCCCGGGTTTGTGGCAGGTGAGCGCGATGTTGTGATCGCGTTGTGCAGGCCGGAGGATTTAGCCTGTGTTGTGCGTTGACGTGTTTGCCTGCGACGCGATCCCGGTCGGCCTGGCCGCTTTCATCCGGCCAGCGGTATGCCAGCGGACTGGACCGGGGCGCGCAGGCGTCGGCGCAGCGTGTCCTGCCCGGATTGAACGATCAGGACGCCCGGTGACCGTCTTTGCCGGGCCCGCGCCGTTTTCCACCGCCGCGGCTGTTGGCTGGGCTGCCTGGTGGATGAAGGCGGGCTTGCCGGCTGCGGGCGCGGGGCGTCGGGGATGATGCGCTGCCGCTGCGATCAGATGCGCTGGGCGTCACAGTCAAGCTGACTGGCAGAGGTGTACCTGTCGGATCGATGGTGGATAATTCCCCCAACGCCCATGCGGTCAAAGGACTGCGGCGGTTGGCCCTGGAGCGGCCATGGCGGGTTGTTGCCGCCAGCAGCGAGGTGGTTCGAGGGGGCTCCCGCATCGCGACCGGCAGGGTTCGTTTGCCGCAGGTTTAAGTTGGTTCTTCTAGTTTTCCCGGCTGCTCGGCTTTTCCTTCAAGGATTTCAGGTGCAACACGCAAGCAAACAGCGTTACCGCAGGGTGTGTCGCCAAGACGGGCCGCAGATGGCGCAGTGGGGTGATCGATGAGCGGCAACCTCACCCCGGGCAATGGGCTGGATGCCGGCATTGCCGTGCTGCCGGCCGAACATCCGTTGCCGATGCCCGAGCAATCGCTGCGTGAGGGCTCGCTGCAGGTGCCACGGCAGAAGACCGCCCCGGCCAATATCGGCCTGCGCCGCCTGTACGTATTCGGCAGCACCGCGCTGACCACGCTGTTCGCCACCTGGTTGATGGCGCGGGTGCTGTCCAACGGCGGCATCAACGTGCTGGAGGGCTGCCTGCTGGTCCTGTTCGTGCTGTTGTTCGCCTGGATCGCGATGTCCTTCGTCAGCAGCCTGGCGGGCCTGCAGGCATTGCTGCGCGGCCGTCGCAAGCTTGGCATCTATCCGGATACACCGCTGCCGCAGCTGCGCAGCCGTACCGCCCTGCTGATGCCGACCTACAACGAGGACCCGCGCCGGATGATGGCGGGCCTGCAGGCGATCTACGAATCGGTGGCCGCTACCGGGCAACTGCAGCACTTCGACTTCTACGTGCTCAGCGACACCACCCGCGATGCCATCGGCCGCGCCGAAGAACAGGTGTTCGCAAGGCTGGTGGAAGCCACCGGCGGCGCCGAGCGGCTGTACTACCGTCGCCGCGCCAGCAATGTAGGGCGCAAGGCCGGCAACATCGCCGACTGGGTGCGCCGCTTCGGCGGGGCCTATCCGCACATGTTGATCCTTGATGCCGACAGCCTGATGACCGGCGATGTGATCGTGCGGTTGGTATCGGCGATGGAAAACCATCCGACCGTCGGCCTGATCCAGTCGTTGCCGGCGGTGGTCGGTGGGCGTACCGCCTTCGCCCGCATGCAGCAGTTCGGTGGCCGCGTATATGGGCCGGTGATGGCCTATGGCGTGGCCTGGTGGCATGGCGCGGAAAGCAATTACTGGGGGCATAACGCGGTGATCCGCACCCAGGCGTTTGCCGAACAGGCCGGGTTGCCGGAGCTGCCGGGGCGCAAGCCGTTTGGTGGGCATGTGCTGAGCCATGATTTCGTCGAGGCCGCGCTGATCCGCCGTGGTGGCTGGGCCTCGCACATGGTGCCGTACCTGCATGGCAGCTACGAAGAAGGCCCGCCAACCCTGACCGACCTGCTGATCCGTGACCGCCGCTGGTGCCAGGGCAACCTGCAGCACTCCAAGGTGGTGGCCACGCCGGGCCTGCACTGGGTCAATCGCGTGCATATGCTGATTGGCATCGGCCATTACTTCACCGCGCCGATGTGGGCGATGCTGATGCTGATCGGCATCGCCATCCCGCTCATCCACGGTGGCATCGATCTGGCCGAGGAGCTGCACCTGCAGCTACGGATGTCGCCGGCGCATTATTGGCGCGGCTTGGACCAGGACGGCGTGTTCTGGGTGTTCGTGGTGACCATGGTCGCGCTGTTGTCGCCCAAGTTGATGGGCTATGTGGCAATGCTGACCTCGCGCAAGGAGCGCATCGGATGCGGCGGCGCGTTCCGCGCGTTCATTTCGATGCTGCTGGAAACCGTCCTGGCGGCGCTGATGGCGCCGGTGGTGATGTACGTGCAGTCGCGCGGTGTTGCCGAGGTGCTGGCCGGCAAGGATTCGGGCTGGGACGCGCAGCAGCGCGATGACGGCAGTATTTCGCTGAGCGCTTTGTTGCGCAGTTATGGCGGTTTGAGCGTATTCGGCGTGGTGATGGGCGTGGCTGCCTACCTGGTGTCGCCGCCGCTGGCCGCGTGGATGGCGCCGGTGGTGATCGGCATGGCGCTGGCGGTGCCGGTGGTGGCATGGACCTCCTCGCGCAAGGCCGGTGACTGGCTGCGCCGGCATGGCCTGCTGTGCATTCCGGAAGAGAACGCACCGCCGCCGGTGCTGCTGCGTGCGGCGGAACTGCGTGCGGCCGCGTTGAAGGAGCCGCTGCAGGATTGATGGCTGCGGCTGTTGCTGTTGTTGTGGGAGCGGCGCAAGCCGCGAAGCCGATAGCAATCAACCGCCGTTTGGCTGGCGATCTCTGTGCAGGTAGCCAGCTTGGCTTCAATCGGACGCACCACCCGCTTCGCGGCAGACGCCGCTCCCACAAACGATCGGGATTACTCTTTTGCAGGAGCGGCGTCCGCCGCGAAGTCGATAGCAATCGGTCGCCATTTGGCCTGCAACCTCTGTGCAAGTCGCCGGTTTGGCTTCAACCGGCAGCAGCATCAGCTTCGCGGCTGACGCCGCTCCTACAAATTGCCGGCTCCACCGATGAGTGTGCCGGGCAGGCATAATCCCCGCCTGTCTTTGGGAGCCGTACACATGCTGGAAACAGTGGAGCAGGAAACCGGCGCGTCGCCGGAATGGTCGGTTATCTGGCTGCACGGGCTGGGTGCCGATGGCCATGATTTCGCGCCTATCGTGCCCGAGCTGGTGCGTCCGCACTGGCCGGCGATCCGCTTTGTGTTCCCGCATGCGCCCAAGCGCCCGGTCAGCATCAACAACGGCATGCCGATGCGGGCCTGGTATGACATCGTCAGCATGGATTTCCGCAGCCGCGCCGACGCCAAGGGCGTGGCCGAATCGGTACAGCAACTCGAAGCGCTGATTGCGCGCGAACAGGCACGTGGCATCCCGGCCAAGCGCATCATCCTGGCTGGCTTCTCCCAGGGCGGGGCGATCATCCTGTCCGCGGGCCTCAAGCGCAGTGAGCCGGTAGCCGGCCTGGTCGCCTTGTCGACCTATCTGCCGGAAGTGGACGCCGCGCCGGCACAGCTGGTGGACGGCGCAATCGCCCAGCCGATATTCATGGCCCATGGCAGCGCCGATCCGGTGATTCCGCTGCAGGTTGCCGAGCACAGCGCACAGGTCCTCACCTCGCTGGGCTTTGGCGTGGAATGGCACCGCTATGCGATGGCCCACCAGGTCTGCGGCGAAGAAATCCAGGCACTGGGTGACTGGCTGCAGGCGCGCTTCGCGCAGGCTTGACGGCCGGTTGCGCGACGCTGCGCGGAGGAGGGGAGTGCCGTTGAGGCACTCCCCGTCGGCCGGGTTGGGGCCATGGCGATGACCCTGGCGCCCGCAGCGGTGATAATGCAGCGATGAGCATCCTGCGTATCGCCACCCGAAAGAGCCCGCTTGCCCTGTGGCAGAGCGAACATGTTGCCGACCGTCTGCGTGAGGCCCACCCGGGGCTGCAGGTGGAACTTGTGCCGATGAGCACGCGCGGCGATGAAATCCTGGATCGTTCGCTGGCAGCCATCGGCGGCAAGGGCCTGTTCCTGAAAGAGCTGGAAGTGGCGATGCTGCGCGGCGAGGCGGATTGCGCGGTGCACTCGCTCAAGGACGTACCGATGGCGCTGGAAGCCCCCTTCGCGCTGCCGGCGATCCTGACCCGCGCCGACTCGGCCGACGCCTTCGTGTCCAATACCTATCCATCGCTGGACGCCTTGCCACAGGGGGCGTGCGTGGGCACATCTTCGCTGCGCCGCCAGGCACAGCTGCGCGCATTGCGCCCGGACCTCATCTCGCGTGACCTGCGTGGCAACGTCAACACCCGCCTGGCCAAGCTGGACGCAGGCGAGTACGACGCCATCATCCTGGCCTGCGCTGGCCTGGAGCGTTTGGAATTGGGAGCACGCATCCGCGACCGCCTGACCGCGCCGCAATGGTTGCCAGCTCCTGCCCAGGCGGCGGTGGCGATTGAATGCCGACAGGACGACACCACCACGATTACGCTGCTCGAGGCGCTGGATGACGCATCCACCCGCAGTTGCGTGGAAGCCGAGCGGGCCATGAATCGCGCGCTGGACGGCAGCTGCCACGTGCCGGTGGCCGGTTTGGCGCAGTGGCGCGGTGAGGATCTATGGTTGCAGGGGTTGGTCGGCGGCGTGACCGACGGTCGTGCGGTGCGCGCGCAGGCGCAAGGTCCGGCGAACGATCCGGAAGCGCTGGGCCGCGAAGTGGCGCGTCAGCTGCTGGAAGGCGGTGCGGGCGAGCTGTTGCGCTGAGGGAGCGCTACCGGTAGTGCCGAGCCATGCTCGGCAGGGGCTCTATCGACGAAGCTCCAACGTAGTGCCGAGCCATGCTCGGCAGAGGCTCCACGAACCAAGCCGAAGCGCACTGCCGAGCTTTGCTCGGCATCAGACCAGCCCGGTAACGCCCCTTGCCGAGCATGGCTCGGCACTACAGTGAGGCGAATGCCGGGCATGCCCCGGCACCTGCTTACTTGAAGCTGTAGACCACGTTCATGGTGGTCAAGGTGTCGGTCTTGCGCTTGTCTTCGGCCACGTCGCTGTTGTGGCGGGCCTGCCAGCCAGCCTTCAGTGCGAAGTGCTTGTTCATGCTCACCGAGACGCCGAAGTCATTCTGCGCGAAGGTGTTGTACGAGCCGGATTCCACCAGCAACGAGTTGACCAGGTCGGTGTTCTCGGTGATGGCGAACTTCAGGTCGAACAGGCCGCGACCGATCAGGCCGGTGCGGTCCTCGTCGGTATCGGCATTGTGCGAGCGGCGCACACCCGGGCCGATCTGTGTATCCAGAATCAGGCGCTCGCCATCGATCAGGCGCGTGCCGTAACCCAGACCGAAGCTGGCCTGGCGGTCGTAAGTGGCGAAGTCATCACTTTCATAACGCACCGTGGCGGTGAGCTGGCGGTGTTCGCCCAGCTGCAGGGCGCTACCGGCGCTGCCGGTGTAACGGTTGGCGGTGGTCTGGCGCTTGCGGCGGGTGCTGCCATCGTCGGCGGTTTCGGTGTACTGGGCGCTGGAGCGCAGGCCGAACAGGTCCATGTTGTGGATCCAGTCGTTGTCGGTATAGCGCAGCTTCAGGCGGCCGTTGAAGCTCTCGGTGGTGCTGTTGCCGTGGGCCGAGGCAAAGCCCAGTTCACCGCCACTGCCGCTCCAGGGGGAGGTCATGGCGGCCAGGTCGGACGCGTCATCGGCCCAGGCCAGCGGGGCGGCCAACAACAGCGGCAGCATCAGGGAAACACGCAGGGACATCAGGGGGATCTCCAAGGGAGAGACGGGAATGATTGGCATCTGGATGATACCGGATGGTCCCTGACCCCCAGGCTGACGGGGGGCGTGGCCTTCATTCGCTGTTATGTGGGGGGCGGGCCTGCTCCATTGCGGCCCGGAGTCGGACATAATCCGGGCATGGACCGCTATGAACGCATCAACGCGCTGCATCGTCTGCTCAAGTCCGCCCGCTATCCGGTCACGGTGATGCGGCTGCAGGAGGAGTTGGGCTGTTCCCGTGCCACGGTCTACCGCGACCTGGCCTTCCTGCGTGACGCGCTGATGGCGCCGGTGGAGGGTGATGGCGAGGCTGGGTTCCGTTACCTGAGTGGGGAGAGCGACCGTTTCGAGCTGCCGGGTCTGTGGCTGAGCTCGGAGGAGCTGCATGCCTTGCTGGCATCCCAGCACCTGTTGTCGCGGACCGGTGGTGGGGTGTTGTCGTCGATGCTGGCGCCGCTGCAGCAGCGCATCGAGGGTTTGTTGGCGGCGCAGGCCGGTGCCTCACATTGGCCGGTGGAGCGGGTACGGGTGATACCGCACCGTGGCCGCAAGCTGGACGAGGCCAGTTTCCGCACGGTGGCTTCGGGGGTGCTGGAGCGCAAGCAGTTGTCCTTTGAGTATCGCGCGCGTTCCACTGATGAGGCGACCCGGCGCACGGTGTCGCCGCAGCGCATTACCCATTACCGCGACAACTGGTACCTGGACGCCTGGGATCACAGTCGCGAGGCGGTACGCAGTTTTGCGGTGGATCGCATCCACCAGGCGCGGTTGTTGGATCAGCCGGCCCGTGATGTGGCCGATGAAGAGTTGAACGAGCAGTTGGCGGCCAGCTACGGCATCTTCTCGGGTGCGCCGAAGGGCTGGGCGACGATCGTGTTCAGTGCCAAGGCGGCGCGCTGGGTGGCTGATGAGCACTGGCATTCCAAGCAGCAGGGACGGTTCCTTGCTGACGGGCGTTATGAATTGAAGGTGCCGTACAGCGTGTCGCGCGAGCTGTTGATGGACGTGCTGCATTACGGCTCGGACGCGGAGATCGTGGAGCCGCAGTCCCTGCGCGAGCAGGCCAAGGCGTTGCTGTCGCTGGCGTTGAGTAATTACGACTGAGGAAGTGCTTTGCTCTGCTTTGCTTTCCCCTCTCCCGCCTGCGGGAGAGGGGTAGGGGTGAGGGCAGCTTCTGCTTGTTGCTGTTGCTGTTGCCATTGTTGTTGTTTTTCGGAGAAGCAGAGCAACGGCTATTGCTGAAGCAAAAGCAAAAGCAAAAGCAAAAGCTTCCCCTCACCCCAGCCCCTCTCCCGTAAACGGGAGAGGGGACAGCAAGAGCCAGAGCAACAGCAAAGCCAAAGCAACAGCAAAGCCAAAGCAACAGCAAAGCCAAAGCCAAGGCCAAAGCCAAGGCCAGAGCCAAGGCAGAAGCAGAAGCCAAAGCAGAAGCACAAAAAAACAGCCGCTTTCGCGGCTGTTTCTTTCAGATCAATCCGCCATCAAACCCGGCCGAAGATCAACGTCGCATTGGTGCCGCCAAAACCGAAGCTGTTCGACATCACCGTGTCCAACTTCGCATCCTGGGTCTTGCGCAGGATCGGGAAGCCTTCCACACGCTCGTCCAGGGTCTCGATGTTGGCCGAGCCGGCCATGAAACCGTCGCGCATCATCAGCAGGCAGTAGATCGCCTCGTGCACGCTGGCAGCACCCAGGGAGTGACCCGACAATGCCTTGGTCGAAGACAACGGCGGTACCGCATCACCGAACACCTGGCGCACTGCGCCCAGCTCGGTCACGTCGCCCAGCGGGGTCGAGGTGCCGTGGGTGTTCAGATAGTCGATCGGACGGTCCAGGCCTTCCATCGCCATCTTCATGCAACGCACGGCGCCTTCGCCCGACGGGGCGACCATGTCGGCACCATCGGACGTCACGCCGTAACCAACCAGTTCGGCGTAGATGCGCGCACCACGAGCCACGGCGTGGTCGTAGTCTTCCAGCACCAGCATGCCGGCGCCGCCTGCGATGACGAAGCCGTCGCGGTTGGCGTCGTACGGACGCGACGCGGTGGCCGGCGTTTCGTTGAAGCTGGTGGACAGTGCGCCCATGGCGTCGAACATCACGCTCATCGACCAGTGCAGGTCTTCGCCGCCGCCGGCAAACATCACGTCCTGGGCGCCGTGGCGGATCAGGTCGGCGGCAGCGCCGATGCAATGGGCCGAGGTGGCGCAGGCAGCCGACAGCGAATAGCTCAGGCCCTTGATGCTGAAGGCGGTGGCCAGGTTGGCCGACACGGTCGAGCACATCGTGCGCGGCACCATGTACGGGCCGACTTTGCGTACGCCACGGTTGCGCAGCAGATCGGCGGCTTCCACCTGCCATTCGCTGGAGCCGCCGCCGGAGCCGGCGATCAGGCCGGTACGCACGTTGCTGACCGCAGCCTCGTCCAGGCCGGCATCGGCGATGGCGTCGCGCATGGCGACATAGCTGTAGGCCGCGGCATCGCTCATGAAGCGCTTGAGCTTGCGGTCCACCTGCGCGTCCAGGTCGATCTCGACCTTGCCGCCGATCTGGCTGCGCAGGCCGGCTTCGGCGTGGTCGGGCAGGGCGACGATGCCGGGGCGGCTGTCACGCAGGGCGCTGGAGACGGTATCCAGATCGTTGCCAAGGCAGGACGTGATGCCCATGCCGGTAATGACGACACGACGCATCAGAAGCTCTCGGTTGAGGTGAACAGACCTACGCGCAGGTCCTTGGCGGTATAGATTTCGCGGCCATCAACCAGCATGCGGGCGTCGGTCTGTGCCATCACCAGCTTGCGGTTGATCACCCGCGAGACATCGATTTCGTACTGCACCAGCTTGGCGCTGGGCAGCACCTGGCCGGTGAACTTGACCTCGCCGCAGCCCAGCGCACGGCCGCGGCCTTCGGCGCCCAGCCAGGTCAGGTAGAAGCCGGTCAGCTGCCACATGGCGTCCAGGCCCAGGCAGCCCGGCATCACCGGGTCGCCGATGAAGTGGCAGCCGAAAAACCACAGGTCAGGACGGATATCCAGCTCGGCCCGGATCATGCCCTTGCCGTGTGCGCCACCGTCCTCACGGATCTCGGTGATGCGGTCGAACATCAGCATCGGGTCATTGGGAAGACGGCCTTTGTTCGGGCCGAAAAGTTCGCCACGCGCGCTGGCCAGCAGCTGGTCGCGCGAGAAAGCATGCAGACGGGTCATCCGGGGTAATCCAAAGCCATTGCGAGCCCCGGAGCATGCTGCAGCAGCTGCGTTCAATCAAATGTTTTAACTGGACGGTTGCGTATGTTAGCTGCAGATAAGCGCCGTTCGCGGGCTGTTACGGGAGGTACGAATAAGTACATTTGTGAGGACAAGTGTGCATTTAGCGACAACAGCTATCATGTTGGCGACCTTTTGAGACTGTTGCCTTGAGCCCACAACGCAAGATCATCCATGTCGACATGGACGCCTTCTATGCGTCCGTGGAGCAGCGTGATGACCCCGATTTGCGCGGACGGCCGGTGGTTGTGGCCTGGCGCGGGGCGCGTTCGGTGGTGTGCGCGGCCTCCTACGAGGCCCGCAAGTTCGGGGTGCGCTCGGCCATGCCGGCGCTGCGGGCCGAGCGGCTGTGCCCGGACGCTGTATTCGTGCCGCCGGACTTTGCCCGTTACAAGGCGGTGTCGCGGCAGATCCGCGAGATCTTCCTGCAGCACACCCCGCTGGTGGAGCCGCTGTCACTGGATGAGGCTTTCCTGGATGTCACCGAATCGCCGAGCTGTGGCGGTATCGCCACCGAGATCGCCCGCACCATCCGCGCGCAGATCCGTGAGGCCACGGGTCTGACCGCCTCGGCCGGCATCGCGCCGAACAAGTTCCTGGCCAAGGTTGCCTCGGACTGGCGCAAGCCCGATGGCCAGTTCGTGGTGCCGCCTTCCAGGGTGGAGCAGTTCCTGACGCCGTTGCCGGTAAAACGGGTGCCGGGCGTGGGCAAGGTGATGGAAGGCAAACTGTCGGCGCTGGGCATCGTCACCGTCGGTGATCTGCGTGCGCTGCCGCTTGAACAACTGCAAGCCTTGTTCGGCAGTTTTGGCGCGGGCTTGTATCGGCGCGCGCGTGGCATCGACGAGCGGCCGGTGGAGCCCGATCAACCAGTGCAGTCGATTTCTTCCGAAGATACCTTCGCCGAAGACCTGCATATGGGCGAGTTCGATGAAGCCATCACCCAGTTGGCCGAACGCACCTGGCGTGCAACCGGGCGCACCGAACGCATCGGTCATACGGTTGTGCTGAAGTTGAAGACCGCGCAGTTCCGCATTCTCACCCGTAGCTATACACCCGATACGCCACCAAGCTCGGTTGAAGACCTGCGCGATATCGCCCTGGCCTTGTGCCAGCGCGTGCAGTTGCCGGCGGATACGCGCTATCGCCTGGTTGGTGTTGGGCTGGCGGGCTTTCGCGACCGCGAAGAATTGGTGATCCAGGGTGATTTGTTCCGCGGCATCTCGTTGGATTGAGTACATCCATCACGCAGCGCGACACCGCTACAATCGCTGTTCGTTGAGATGGAGTGTGGATGCGTGGCGACTACGGCCTTGGTGTTCGATTTGGATGGCACGCTGGTGGACAGCGCAGGTGATATCGCCGAGGCAGTGAACCTCACATTGGAAGAGCTGGCGCTGCCGCGTGTCTCCGAGGCGACGGTGCGCAGCTGGATAGGCGAGGGCGTGCGCAATCTGGTGTCCACCGCTTTGGCGAACGCTGGCAGCGCATTGACGCTGGAAGAGGTTATGTCGGTTTTCATGCGGCACTACAAGGCCTGCCTGCTGCGCAGTCCGCGCCTCTACGACGGTGTGGGTGAGGCCTTGACCGCATTGCAGGCACGCGGCTTGCCGATGGCCATCTGCACCAACAAGCCGGCGGCAATGGTCGCGCCGTTGCTGCAGCATCTGGGCATTGCCGGCTTCTTCGCGCACATCATCGGTGGCGATTCGCTGCCGCAGCGCAAGCCTGCTGCCGAGCCGCTGCTGCACGTGGCTGATCTGCTGCAGCAGCCGGTGGTCAACTGCCTGATGGTGGGCGATTCGGGCACCGATCTGGGCGCGGCCAACAACGCCGGCATGCCGATCGTGCTGGTGCGCTATGGCTATTCACGTGATCTGGATCTGGATGCAGCCGACGCCGTGGCGGTGATCGACGATATGCGTGAGTTGGTGAGCATCGTCGCGTAGCCATTCTTGAGGATATTTTGTGGGAGCGGTGTAAGCCGCGAAGCTGGCTGCAATGAAATTGCGCTGATTTCTGCAATCGGACGATGCAGTTGCTTCGCGGCTTACGCTGCTCCCGCAATCTGATCACGCTTGGTTATCAATAATCATTCTCATCTAGTGTAGAATACGGCGACCCCGCAGCCTGCCTGGCGTTTGCTTCCGGCAGCTGCATTCGATATCCGCCGTTCCTCAAGCCGTTCGCCAGAGGTTGGCTCCCCTACTGTCGAGAGGCTTGCCCATGTCCCGTCGTTCGTCGTCGCGGTTGTCCGCGCGTGTCTTGCTGTCCCGTAATCCCCTTTCTGCTGCGCTGGCGTTGAGCGCCTTGCTCGCCGGCCCGGCATTGGCCGAAGGTGCGGCGACCGCCACCGATATCGACACCGTGCACGTCACCGCCGAACAGATCGCCAAGCAGGCCTTGGGCAGCTCGGTGATCACTGCGGTCGATCTGGAACGTCTGCCACCGGCCAACGATCTGTCCGAGGTGATCCGGCGCATGCCCGGCATCAACCTGACCGGCAATACCGCGTCGGGCTCCTACGGCAATTTCCGCCAGATCGACATCCGTGGCATGGGCCCGGAAAACACCTTGATCCTGATCGATGGCCGCCCGGTCAGCTCGCGCGATTCGGTGCGCATGGGCCGCAGCGGCGAACGCAACAGCCGCGGCGACAGCAACTGGGTGCCGGCCGAAGCGGTCGAGCGCATCGAAGTGCTGCGTGGCCCGGCCGCTGCACGTTACGGCTCGGGTGCGTCCGGTGGCGTGGTCAATATCATCACCAAGAAGCCGACCGGTGACCTGACCGGCTCGCTGACCTTGTACGGCAGCCAGGCCGAGCACAGTGACGAAGGCGACAGCGAGCGTGTTGGCTTCCAGTTGTCTGGCCCGTTGAGCGAGCAGCTGTCGTTCCGCCTGTTCGGCAACGTCAACAAGACCGAGCCGGATGCCTTGTCGCTCAATGAAGAGTTTGCCACCGGCGTGACCCCGCCGGCCGGCCGCGAAGGCGTGCGCAACCGCGACATCAGCGGCTTGCTGCGCTATGACATCAACGACAACCATGTGCTGGAACTGGATGCTGCGGTCAGCCGCCAGGGCAATATCTACTCCGGCGAGCGCGGCGTCAGCAGCGACGGTTTCGAGCGTTTGAACGCGCTTTACGGTGCCGAGACCAATGTGATGCTGCGCCGTTCGTTCGGCCTGACCCATCGCGGCAGCTACGACTGGGGCACTTCGCGCATCACCGCCGCCTACGACGACACCGACAACACGCGCTTGAACGAAGGACTGGCCGGTGGCCCGGAAGGCTCGATCACCGAAGGCGCGAGCTTCTCCACGTCCGAACTGACCTCCACCCGCGTGGACGGCGAGATCAACGTGCCGCTGAACTGGGGCGGTATCGAGCAGGTGGCGACGCTGGGCTTCGAGTACCGCGACATGAAGCTGGATGATCCGTACTCGGTGACCCAGAGTTCCAGCAGCGGTGGCGGCATCCCGGGTTATGACGGCGTGCGCACCGGCAAGAGCGACCAGCAGTTCGCGGCGGTATTCGTCGAGGACAACCTGTACATCGGCGAGCGTTGGACGCTGACCCCGGGCCTGCGCTTCGATCACCATTCGCAGTTCGGCAACAACCTCAGCCCCAGCCTCAACGTGCAGTTCAAGCTGGCTGAAGACTGGGCGATCAAGGGCGGCATCGCGCGCGCGTTCAAGGCGCCGAACCTGTACCAGGCCAACCCGGATTACCTCTACTACACGCGCGGCAATGGCTGCCCGGTGCTGAACCCGAACCTGGGCTCGGGCTGCTACGTGATGGGTAACGCCAACCTCGATCCGGAAACCAGCATCAACAAGGAGATCGGCATCGAGTGGGCGCCCGACAACGGCTGGCATGCCTCGGTCACCTATTTCCACAACGACTACAAGGACAAGATCGTTGCCGGCCAGGACCGCATCGGCATCACCAATGACACCAAGGGCCAGGTATTCCAGTGGACCAATGCGCCGGAAGCCATCATCCGTGGTGTCGAAGGCAACCTGAAGGTGCCGTTGATCGGCGGTGGTGATGTGCTGTCGTGGAATACCAATGTCACCTGGATGATAGAGAACGTCGACAAGACCACCGACCAGCCGCTGTCCATCATCCCCGAGTACACCGTCAATACTTTCCTGGATTGGCAGGTCAACGCGCAGTTGTCGTTCATGCTGACCGGCACCTTCTACGGCAAGCAGGAGTCGGCGACGCAGTCCAGCACCACCGGTGCCGTGCTGCCGCCGGATACGCGCGCTGCCTATGACCTGTGGAGCCTGGGCGGCCAGTACCGGATCACGCCGAAAGTGCGCGTGGGAGGCGGCATCAACAACCTGTTCGACAAGCGTCTGTTCCGCGAAGGCACCACCAGCACCAGCGCCACCGGTGCTGGTGCTGCGACCTACAATGAGCCCGGTCGCAGCTACTGGGTGAACCTGACCGTTGGTTTCTGATCCAGGCACAGCGATGACAACGCACATGCGCACCCGCTTTCACTCATTGCTAGCCGTGGCCTCGCTGTTGTTGCTTGGCGCGCTAGCACCGATCGCAGCGGCGCAGCAACGCAATCCCGCGCAGCTGATCGGCCAGACCGTTGCTGACACCGGCTCGGCGCACTATCGCTTCGAACGCTTCGTGGTGCGCAGCGATGATGGCCAGCGCACGTGGCGGGTCAATCTGGGCATCCCTGTCGGCACCGCGCCGGCAGCGGGTTTCCCGGCGCTGTGGATGCTGGATGGCAACGGCGCGTTGATGGAACTCGACGCGCCCCTGCTGGAGGAACTGGCGCAGAAGCAGCCAACCGTGCTGGTGTTCGTCGGCTACGACAACCAGCAGCGTATCGATTCGCCTGCGCGTACCCGCGACTACACGCCGATTGCCGACCAGCCCGAAGACGGTGGCGCGGCGGTTGGCGGTGGCGCCAATGCGTTCCTGGAAGTGATAGAGCGGCGCATCCGTCCGCAGCTGGCGCAGCACGTGGCTACCGATGCCAGCAAACAGGCACTGTGGGGGCATTCGCTGGGCGGGCTGTTCGTGCTGCATACGCTGTATACGCGTAGCGGTGCATTCCAGACCTATGTGCCGGCCAGCCCATCGTTGTGGTGGCAGCAGGGCGCGATGCTGGGTGCTCCCGAGCGCCAGTTCATCGGCAACAACGCTGGTCATCCGGCGCGGGTGCTGATGATGCTCGGTGGCGGTGAGCGTGATCGCGATACCAGCAACCGCGACATGAGCAATCCGCGTGTACTGGCACATCTGAAGCGCGTCTCCGGTGCGCCATCCGACGCTGCCGAGCAGTTGTCTGCGCGCCTTCGCCAGGTGCCGGGGCTGGAGGTTGAGTACCACCAGTTCGATGGCCTCGGCCATGGCCCGATGTTCCGCGCCTCGCTGATGCGCGCGCTGCATGAAATCACCGGCGTGCGCGACCGCAGCACGGAGCCGCGCTCCTGATCTGCCTGCTCCTTATCTGAGTTCGCAATCCGGGCCGACAGGCCCGGCATTCCACTACCCAGGCAGTGTCACCGCCCAGGCAGAAACCCACGATGCGCGCGACGTCGCGCAGCACCCAAGAGGTAATGCCTGATGGCAAACGTTCTTTCCTATCCTGCTTCCACCACCGCACGTGCAGCGCGCCCGCACCTGCTCGGCCTCGCCCTGCTGTTGGCTACCGGCGCTGCGGGCGCGCAGGTGTTCGCGCAGCCGGACACCGCGTTCAATGGCAGCGTGCGTGCCACCGCCCCGGTGGTGTTGCCGGGCAGCGAAACCGGTATCGAGGGCAATGGCTTCACCCCGGGCCAGAAGGTGACCTTGCTGCGCGGTGAGGCTGTGCTCAACGCACAGCCTTATGTCGCCAATGGCGAAGGCAAGTTCAGTGGCACGCTGGCGATTCCGGCCGATGCCGTCGCCGGCCCGCAACCCATCGTGGTGCGAGCGGCTGCGCCGGATGCCGCAGCGGTGTTCTCACTGAAGGTCTCGCGCGAAGTGCCGCTTTCCGGCCAGGAGCGTATCCAGGCCGCCAGCAACCGTTTGGTGCAGGGCTTGTACCAGGTGGCTTACAGCCCGGCCAGCAAGGCGGCGTTCGTGACCAGCGCGGTCGGCCGCCCGCCGGTGAAGCAGTCCGAACTGCTCAAGGTGGACCCGGAAACCCTGCAGATCATCGCCCGTGTATCGCCGCAGGCAGCACCAGGCAATGACGGCAACCTGTTCGCCGTGTACGGCGTGGGCGTGGACGATGCCAATGGCAATGTGTGGGTGACCAATACCCGCCAGGATACGGTGGCGGTCTACCGCCAGTCCGACCTGTCGCTGGTCAAGCAGTACCCGGTTGGCGCGGTATCGCACGCGCGCGACGTGGTGGTCGATGCCCAGCGCAACCGCGCCTATGTCTCGGCCACCGGTGGCGACTACATCAGCGTGTTCGACACCCGCACGCTGCAGCAGCTGGACAACATCACCATTGCTTCCGGCAAGCGCGGTGAGACCTTCACCCCGGGCAGCCTGGACATCGATACGGCTACCGGCAAGGTCTACACCGTCAGCCTGGCCGCTGCGGAAGCGGCGATCATCGACGGCGCCAGCGACAAGGTGGAGAAGGTGTTCCCGCTGGCCGGCGCGCGCGATGCGATCGGCGTTGCGTGGAACCCGGTCGCCAAGCGCCTGCTGGTGGTCTCGCAGGGCAGCGACAACTTGCTGATCGTCGACCCGGCCACGGCCAAGGTCGAGCACGATGTCTACGTCGGCGCCGGTTCCTTGAATGTGTCCTACAGCCCGAGCACGCGCCTGGCCTATGTCAGCAACCGCGCTGCCGGCACCGTCACGGTGGTCGATGAAGGCGGCAAGATCGTTGCCAACCTCGACGGCGGCACCTACCCGAACCACGTCAGCAAGGGCCCGGATGCAGTGATGTTTGCGATCAACAAGTCCAAGGGCGCCGATGACGCCAAGGGCGATCGCATCACCCGCCTGCTGCCTGTGCAGCGCTGAGTGATCCGCCGCGCCCTGTGCGCGGCAAGGCGATAAACGCGCGGGAGATGCCGGCAACGGCATCTCCCGCACTGCCATCAAAATCTGGCTGGCACGCAGTTCCGATGCGTCGGCCAATCTGGTAACCGAGGAAATGTTGATGAAAGCCACCACCCTTGTTCCGACTGGCCTGGGCCTGCTGCTGGTCATGCTGATTACCGGCTGTGATCGCAGCCCCGCACCGCCGCAGGCTGCAGCCGAAGCCCCCGTAATCGCAGCGCCTGCTACCGATGCTGCTGATGCGAGCGTGTTGCCGGCCGGCTGGAAGCGTGTGGCCGGGCAGGATGTGCCGCAAGTCGCTGCAGCAGCACCGCAGTTGCCGGCCAAGCTGCGCTCGGACGATGGCGTGGACGTTGAAGTGAGTGACATCAGTCGCATCGTCGCTGGTGGCGATGATGTGATCGCGGTGATCGAAGCACTGGGCCTGGCCGGCAAGGTCTATGCCGCACCGGAGCGTTCGGCCACAACCGCAGGCAAGGCGGCCCCCAAGCATTTCCTGTTCAACCGCACCACCGGCGTGGAAGGCGTGCTCAGCCTGGACGGAACCCTGTTCCTCGGCAACAGCCTGCGCCGCCACGCGGTGCTGGCCGAGCGCCTACGCGCCACCGGCCATGCCGCGGTGGTGATCGACGATCTGCAGCCGCCGGCGGACAAGGTGCGCAAGGTGGCTTCTGCTTTGGGTCTGGCCAAGCAGGGTGAGGAACTCGCGGCACAGGTGCAGGCACAGCTCGATCAGGCCGCAGCCATCGCCAAGGACAATACGAAGCGCCCGCGGGTGATCGCGTTGTCTGCCAGCGGCGCCGGTGGCCTGCCGACCGTGGCCGGTGCCGACAGCGCCGCCAACCAACTGATCACCATCGCTGGTGGCATCAACATCGGTGAAGAAGCGGGTGTGGCCAACTACTCCCAGCTCAGCAATGAAGGCGTTGTTGCGGCAGCGCCAGAAGTGATCCTGGTAACCGACAACGATCTGCGCCTGTTCGGCGGTGAAGCCGGCCTGTGGAAGGCCTATCCGACCCTGAAGCACACGCCCGCTGGTTCGGCCAACCGTGTCTGGGTGATGCCTGATGTCGAACTCAAATCCACCAGCGTGGGTTCCGGCGCCGGTGCGCTGGCCTTGGCGCAGGCGCTGGCGGAGTTGTCGCGCGGATGATGTCGGCGCAGGTCCGGCGGCCGAACGGCGGGCTGCTGCTATGTCTGTTGCTGGCGGTGCTGCTGGGCGCGGTGCTGTTGTCGTTCGGCACCGGTCCGTTGAAGCTGCCCGCAGCCGATGTGCTGCGGGCGATGGCGGCGCAGTTCGGCTTGGCGGATCCGCAGTCGATCAGTGCCCGTGACATGGGCGTGGTCTGGCAGTTGCGCATTCCACGCGCGCTGTTGGGCGCGTTGGTTGGTGCATCGCTGGCGATGGCTGGCGTCGCGCTGCAGGGCCTGTTTGGCAACCCGCTGGCGGATCCCGGCATCGTCGGCGTCAGCCAGGGCGCGGCGCTGGGTGCGGTGGCGGCCATCGTGCTCGGTGCGGGTGCATTCGCTGTGTGGTTGATTCCATTGGCGGCCTTCATTGGCGGTGCCGGTGCGACGACCTTGATCTATCTGTTGGCGCGGCCGGGGCGCGGTGAGGGCACCGCGACCTTGTTGCTGGTCGGTATCGCGATTGGTGCTGGCTGCTCGGCGGCGGTCGGCTTCCTGACCTACATCGCCAGCGAGAGCGAGCTGCAGTCGCTGGTGTTCTGGCAGATGGGCTCGTTGGCGCAGGCCAGTTGGAGCGACGTGGCCGCGGTCACGCCGGTATTCGTGATTGGCCTGCTGGCGTTGCTGCGGCTGGCCACGCCCTTGGACATGCTTGCGCTCGGTGAGCGCCAGGCACGTCACATCGGCCTGGATGTCGCGCGCACGCGCTTGTTGCTAGTGGCGTTCAGTGCGCTGTTGGTCGGGGCAGCGGTGGCGTTTGCCGGCAGCGTCAGCTTCGTCGGCCTGGTGGTGCCGCATCTGGTGCGGATGCTGGTTGGCCCTGGGCATCGCTGGCTGCTGCCTTTGTCGGGTGTGGTCGGCGCGCTGTTGATCGTGGTGGCCGATACCGCCGCGCGCACGCTTGATCCGCCGTCGGAAATCCCGCTCGGCCTGTTCTCCGCTGCCTTGGGCGCGCCGTTCTTCCTGTGGCTGGTATTGCGCAAGCGCGGGGGGCGGGTATGAGTACGCCCTTGTTGGAGCTGCGCGGGGTCAGCGTGCTGCGTGGCGGTCGCCAGGTGTTGGCGGGTGTTGATCTAGCGTTGCAGGCCGGCACGCTGACCGCCCTGGTTGGCCCCAATGGCGCAGGCAAGTCCACGTTATTGGCCCTGCTTGCCGGTGATGCCGAGCCGGATGCCGGGCAGGCGTTGCTGCAAGGTCGTGCACTGGCCGACTGGCCGGTACGCGAGCTCGCCCTGCAACGGGCGGTGATGGCGCAGGATCATGCCGTGCACTTTGCCTTCAGCGTGCGCGAGGTGGTGGCGATGGGGCGTTTGCCGCATCCGCCACAACCACGACAGGATGCGGAGATCGTCGAGGCTGCATTGGCAGAAGTCGATGTCGCCGCCTTGGCCGGTCGCGATGTACAGACGCTGTCCGGTGGCGAAGCCGCACGGACCTCGCTTGCCCGTGCCTTGGCGCAGCAGACGCCGGTGCTGCTGCTGGATGAGCCAACCGCCGCACTCGATCTTCGCCATCAGGAGCGCACTCTGCGCAGCGCCCGCGAGCTCGCAGCGCAAGGCCGTTGCGTGGTGGTGGTATTGCATGACCTCAACCTGGCATCGGCCTATGCCGACCGCATCGTGATGCTATGCGACGGGCGCATTGCCGCCGATGGTTCACCGCGCGAAGTGCTGACCCGCGACACCATCGGCAAGGTCTATGGCCAGCCGGTGCAGGTGATCGAGCATCCAACGCGCGGTATGCCGCTGGTGGTTGCCTGCGACGATTGAGTATCCGGCGGCGCGTGGGCGAAGTCATGCTGTTCGCACACATCGCTTCGCGCATTGGCAGGATGACTACTTCGGCGTTGCCGCCAGCGCCCGATAGTCGCGCGGCGTCATGCCCGCGGCGTGATTGAACTGTCGCGCAAATACACTCTGATCGGAGAATCCGCAGGTCTGGCCAACACTGGCGATGCTGGTGTCGGTGAACAGCATGTGGGTAGCCGCTTCGATGCGGAACTTGGTCAGAAACTGCTGGGGTGGCGAGGTCCATTTAAAAAATTCTCAGACCCTTAGTACTTCAATGAAGCAGGATCCTCTTGCTTCGCGCTGGCCAAAAAAACTAGCGCAATTGCATTGAGTGCCAAGTATGAAAGATAAGTCTGAATTCATTTATTGCGTCTTCATCGTCGCAGCCGCGATTCTGTCCGCCGTAGCTCGATGTTCGTTCACCCGCCCCGACCAGTTCGGCCCCGATTCCTACGACTAAATCAACAATCTAGATAGACCCGCAAGGCCCGGCACTGTCCGGGCTTTGTGCGTTATGCCGTCTATGAAAGGAGACCGAGATGCATCACGTTGAAACCATGGCCTATGCAGGCCAAGTCCCATGGCATGGCATCGGAAGCCAGCTGGCTCCAGGGCAATCCACTGAGGTGTGGCGCGAGCGTGCCGGCATGAATTGGTCCTTGGAGGAGGCCGAAGTGCGATTCGCCGCCGATGCTGAAGATCAGTATCCGGTTCGGGCATTCCCCGGGCAGAAGGTGCTTTATCGCTCTGACACCAAGCGACCGCTGGCCGTGGTGTCCAAGCGCTATCAAGTAGTCCAGCCCCGGGAGATTCTTGAGTTCTACCGCGACCTGACGCGGTACAGCGGCTTCGAGCTGGAAACGGCAGGCGTGCTTCGCGGCGGGCGGAAGTTCTGGGCATTGGCCCGTACTGGACAGGGCGTGGCTCTGAAGGGCCAAGATCAGGTCAACGGCTACCTTCTTCTGGCTACGGCCTGTGACGGAACGCTGGCTACCACCGCTCAGTTCACCTCAGTTCGCGTGGTGTGTAACAACACCCTGCAGATCGCTGTTGGGGATCGAACCGGAGCCATCAAGGTCCCGCACCGCAGTGCCTTCGATGCTGACAGGGTCAAAAGCCAGTTGGGTATCGCCGTTGAGGGCTGGCATGGCTTCGTGGAGCGGATGCGGGCCCTCTGCGAGACACCTGTGAACCCTGATTCGGTCGATGGGGTTCTGCGGAATTTGCTCACGTATCCGGCTGCTCAGAATGGGAAGGCAGTCGTGAATGAGCAGGCTGTTGCCAAGGTCCGGGCGCTGTATGACGGGCAGGGGAGGGGCGCTAGCTTGAAGACCAGCAGGGGCACCGCCTTCGGCCTCTTAAACAGCATCACCGAATTCGTGGACCATCATCGGCGGGCGCAGAGTGCGGAGAACCGTTTGGATGCAGCCTGGTTCGGCCAAGGGGCATTGCTAAAGCAGAAGGCTTGGAAAGAACTGTTAGGGGAAGCCGCATGAACGCCTCGCTGCAGAAGCAGCGCCTGAAAGAGCTGCCTGGCGGCTTGAACGAACGTGACAGCTCCGTCCTCTCTCAGGCATTGGAAATCCTTGAGAGCAGAGCAATGGTCAGTGGTCTTCTATTGGGAGATCCCGATGCTGCCGGCAGATTCTTCCGTCTGCGTCTAGGGCATGAGATCCGCGAGCACTTCGAGGTGGCGTTCCTCGATGCCCGTAACCGCCTGATCGCCGTAGAACGGCTGTTCTCAGGCTCTATAGATGGTGCTGAGATCCATCCCCGGATTGTCGTTCAACGTGCCTTGGCCCTGAACGCAGCAGCGGTCATATTGGCTCACAACCATCCTAGCGGGCATTGCGAGCCGTCAGCAGCGGATCGAGCGATCACCAAGCGGTTGAAGGAAGTATTGGCGATGGTGGAGGTGAGGGTCGTCGACCACCTTGTGGTGTCGGCGAGCCAAGGCACCTCGATGGCTCAGCTCGGGCAGATCTAAGGCCCGTATACCTAGGAGAACAGCATGAAGGAAACAGATATGTCCTGGTCAGTGACCAGAGCAGCAATGGCTCGTGCCAAAGCAGCTGATTTAGACCGGCAGGCTCGGGAAATCGAAAGAACAGCGTGCTCGGAAGGCTGGCGTCAGCGAGCCAAGGTGAGAGAGGTAGCTAGCAGGCTTCGTATGAAAGCGGGGGAGCACTTGGTTAAAGCGCAGCAGCTCGAAGAGTCATCCGAGCGATAGAAGTGGGCTGATTGATTCGCCAGCCTAAAGCGACCATAAGAACTACACCTAAAGATTAGCTTCGATCAGCAACTCGGAAGCCTTGCACTCGAGGGCCTTCGCGATCTTCAAAATGTTGAGGAAAGTGACGTTCCGCTCACCGCGCTCAATCTTTCCCATGTGAGATCTATCTACTCCAGCAACGTCCGCCAAGGCCTCTTGGGACATTGCAAGTTCTTGACGGCGCGCGCGTACCGCCTGGCCCAGACGGACCAGATCGTGGTTGGTGCTTGCGGTTCCGGAGACTCTTGTCACGGACGGAATCGTCCGCCTATGATGCCCTTACAGCCACGGTATTTACGACCCATTTGGGCGGTTGCTGTGGTTCCCTGTAAAGGGATGGGGTCGTTATGGGCGGGTGTGTCTCGACCTAGCTCCCATCAACGGAGAAACGGATGTTCGAAGAAAACCACTATGAAGTCCTCGGGGTACGCCCCGAGGCACCGCTCTGGGAAATAGAACTGGCATACAAGGGCCGACGAAGCCAGTACCACCCTGACCGCTACGCTGCGGGGGACGAGGCGTCCTTGGCATGGGCAACGGCCAAGATGCAGGCCGTCAACAAGGCCTACGCCGTCCTAAAGGACCCGGACCAACGCGAGCGCTTCGACCGTACCCAAGCGTCGGCGAGGCCTGCTGATCCAGGCCCCCGAACAGAGCGAGCCAGGGCCCCAGAGCCTCCGCCGCTTAGCTCACTTCGAGAGGCACTAGAAGGGCTCGAGTTTAGTAACGAGCCCTTCGAGCGCGTGTTCGTGGCTCCCCAGATCCCCAGGAAGAAGCTCCTAGGGGCTCTGGACAGCTATGGGGAAGGACTGCGGACCCAAGACGTTGTCGTGCTCATCGACGACACGGTATTCGGCGGTGCCAGGGAAGGCGTGCTGATCACCGAGGCCCAGATCCGAGGCAAGGCCAAGTTCGAATCAGTGGATACCCGTCTGCTGGGCTGCCTAACCCAGATCACTGCCCACGGCGCCCATGTACGGATCCATGGCGAACCGTTCATCAGCTTGAGCATTCCCAACCCTGACGACCTGCGCCTGCTGTTCGAGGCCGTCAGTGAGCATCTGAAACAAACGCACTAACTCCAACCAACGAGGAAACACATGAGGTACTTGATAGGCGTGTACGGCGTGACCGTACTCATCGCAGCGATCTGCTTCGATATCTGGGGGCGTTATGCGTACAAGGGTTTCTTCTACAACCTGGGCCAAGCCCTGGTGTGGCCAGCAGTGATGTTCCCGTCGATCGGCAAGCTGATCAGTGGCGTGATCTGGGTCCTCGTGATCATCGCCGTACTGGCGCTCGTAAGGAGGCGGTAAGCATGCTGATCAGAATCTCTCTGCTAGCAATGCTTCTGGTGTCACTCGGTGGCTGCAAGAGCGATCTAGACAAAGTCCGGGGCGAGTTCATTGATAGCTGCATGAGCAGTGGTGCCCCGAAAGCCCAGTGTTCCTGCGCTATAGACAAGCTACAAGAGCATTACGGCGAAAAGGGATTGGTCGCCATAGACAAGCGTGGCTATCCACCAATGGGCTTTGCCGAGCAAGTACAAGTAGCTGCTGGTCAGTGCCGGTGAGCCTAGCTGCGGGTCAAGCGCAGGGTGGTCCCTAGTCCCGACAATAACCCGCTGAGCTAATGAACTTTCAGAGTCAATTCAACGATGCGTGTAGATGCCCCGGCGCATTCAACGCTAAATCAACCAATGCCCTTAGGGGTTCCGAAGGACTATCAATGAAGATCAAAGGATTGCTTGCCGCTGCAGTATTCTCAGCCGTAGCACTGTCGGCTTGCACCAAAGCAGAGACGCTTTCGCGCGAAGGTGATATCAACCTGGCGGGGTGCAAGGTACCCGCAGGGCTGACAGCGGAACAGGTTCAGGTGGTGAGTTGTACACCTGTCTCTGCGACCGCTCCCGTACAAGCTCCCGTGGCGTCAGAGGCAGAGAATGAGGTTGTAATCAATGAGGCACTTGCTCCGCAGGCAGCGATGAACGGGCACGATGAAGAGAATATTGGTGCGCGTAAGATCGTGAAGGGTGATCTGAACGGTGATGGTGTCGAGGACCGCGCTGTGCTCTTCGTACTGGAGGGAGGAGGCGGAAGCAATGCCTATTCCACTCATCTGGCTGCATTCCTTAGTGAGAGCGGAAAGTTGAAGTTCATCTATTCCACGCCGGTGTCGGGCTACGGAGAGGAGGTGCAGGGCATATCCTACGGCGATGGAATGGTGAAAATGAAGAAGCTAGGGCAGGGGGAAGGCGATGCCATGTGTTGCCCGACGGCTGAGTACGAAGTGGACTACCTGCTCAAAGATGGGAAGTGGCTGGAGATCTATCCGGAAGATGATGGCACAATAGAGGCACTTTGACTGCGTAACATCATGCTTGCTGTGAATTTCCACGCAAACATGCATAAGGTATGAAAGATGCCGGATAGATGTGGGTAGCCAGCCAATCCTTCTTCAGGTGCCTGTCATGCAAGAGCAGAAGGAGACAGATCTGTCGGCGGCATCGATCATGCACCTTCAGCAGCACCTTGGGTTCCCTTTGTAGAACGCCCGCCAACGCGGGCGTTTTTTTTTTGGCGCCGCCGGCGTGGCTGCGCTCACTGCAGCAGATCAAGCGAACTGGCCATCCAAACCTATCTCAGGGAACCAACTTGAGGGGCGCGCGGAACTAACTTGTACCTGCTGCCGGGCCTTATCGTACTTCATGCACTTGAAGTACGTGACCTGCAGCTGAGCTCCGTCGTAGCGTATGGGCTCTCTTCTCGCAGGACCAAAAAAATGGAATCGGTAGTCGCACCCCGGCTCATTCGACGACAAGAACTGGGGTATCGGACCGGTTTTCGCAGGTCCACCATCTATACGGCCATCAAGTCTGGAGGGAAGCGCTTTGATCCTGATTTCCCTCAGCCGGTCAGGACTGGGAAAGGGACGGTGGCATGGCTGGAAGAAGAAGTTGATGCCTGGATTAAGGCTCGCGTGGACGAACGCAATAGCATTTCTCGTTAGTTGTAAGCACTAACCTCACGGCGCTAAAGAAAGGCTAAGTGTTGGTTAAAAGGTGGTATGGGTCATTTTTAATGAGTGTTGTTGTCATTCTTGGCTGGGTGAGATCCGGAATATATATCTTGATTTGATTTGATATATTGATTTGATCTTTGATCTGATCTCTTTTCTGTTTGACTTTGGATGGTTGTGTTTATTTCTGACTATTGTACGGCTGCAATGCGGCTTGCTTCTTCTGGCAAAAAGAGAGTTTTAGTGCTTTGTGTGGTTTGGGAAATTATGGTGATTGAATGATGTTTGGGTTGGGTTATGTGGTGGATCAGCTAAGGGGGCCTTGATTTAGTGATGTTTGACTCTGATGACGACTTTGTTGCCCGGTGGCGTGATAGGGCGCTAGATGTAAATGACGGCGCGATATATATAGGACCGTCGTTTGAATATCCCCGAGATATTTCAAAAATCGATCGCGCAATGCGTGCGATTGCCAACGCAAGGTGGAGCGCGAATACGGATGTGACGCGCCCGGAAACCTGTCATAAAAGTGTTAATTCCGCTGTCAGGGCGATACGGTCTTGCACGAACATTGATTGTCAAGGAATTCGAGATTTTTATGCAGGGCACAAGCTGAGCCCCTATTTCGAGATTTGGGTAGAGGAGAGGACGGGCTTTCAAACCATGGTAATTACCGAAAGAAGTTGGAATTCCATCGGTATAAATGAATGGTTCTTGAGAATACGTAAGTTGGTAAAGGGTTCTGATTTTACGAAGGCACTTTCTAACCATGAGCGCGGCGCCAGAAAGAACGCTCTTTCACTCACGGAATATATCGATGGGCTCTACGGGCTTTATGCGAGGTTGTGTGTGGTCAGGTTGGATCTTTCTTACAGTCGTGCTCATCGGGATAGCGTAGGTCCTCTAAATCCCAGTCGCGTAAAGGAAGATCTGACTAGCTTTCTACGTTCCGCGAAGTCGGAATTTCCTGCGCTGGTTGGTTATATTTGGAAGCTGGAATACGGGCAGAGTAAGTCCTACCATATTCATTTCATGGCTTTTTTTGACGGGCATAAGGTTTGTAAGGATGTTGTCGTTGGAAATGTGCTTGGCGATCTGTGGCGTGATTTTGTAACCGGTGGTGATGGGGGATACTGGAACTGCAATGCGAAGAAAACCTACTACGAGCGGATATATGGAGTGGGGGTAGGAATGATCCCGCACGATAATATCGAGAGGCGAGCCTCTCTGTTGCGGGCTGCTATGTATTTGGCAAAGGTCGACTATTATGTAAGGCTTAACGAAAAGGGGGTCGGTCGTATATTTGGGAAAGGTCAACTGCCTGAGCGGCGAGCGAACAAAGTGGGGCGAAAGCGTAAGGCGGGCCCATGCGACGGCTTTTAGGTGCAGTTTCAGGTGCGCATTCTTCGCGTGTTTAACGGTCTCGCCACAATCCTGATGAATTCGGATTTTATAGTTGCGTCCTGGTTGGTCCAGCGTCTCAGCAGCTGCGTAGGGTTCGTAGTTTTTCCTGCTTTGCTTTTTCCAAGTTGCGCTGGTCGATCGAAGGATTCTTGATATGATTCTTCGGAGGATAGGCCTAGTCGTCTAACCCATTCCCTATCGTCTATTTGTTCTTCGGGTGCGGGTTCAGTCATTATTGGGAGCAGGACGTGCCAAACGTCCTGCTTCGTCTGATGCGAATTGTCTTCCATTTTATTTAGTTCTTCGATGATCCGTTCTTTCAGGCGTGCGGTCTTGGCGGCTGCGTGTCGTCCACCTCTAGCCGATCGCTCTTTCTTCGTTTCATGCCCGCTAGACATACCCAGATAGTAATTGCATCTGGTCAGAGCAGCCCAAGCTCGCTCGTGGTCAGGTAGTTCATATGCTCGGATGGCTTCGAACCAGAGCGCGATCGCTGCTCGTATCAATACGTAAACTTCAGGCAGATAGCCCTTGGTTTTTAAGAACTCGAAGTCGTCGTCCAGTCGGGTGGCTGTATCGGGGTCATCGATTACTCCAGCGTAGATAGCTTCCCACTCACTTTCGAAAGTTACGTCCTTGTTAAGTAACGGTACGCGTACTTTATAGATTATCTGAATCTGCTCCTTTGCATGTGTTAGGCATGCATCAAGCGTGGGTGTCTTTTCAGTGGTTCGGAACGTTCCGTGTTCGTGCATTTTGTTGCTGCCGGTAGTTGCTATGGGCCAAATGGCAATTGAAGGGGTGTTGCTGGTAGAATTTTTTTGTCGCAAGCCGCAAAGCGATGATGACAAGAGTTGGAGTTCGGAATTCTAATGGACAGCTGATCGGCAGTGGCTGGGTCGGCGTTGTCGTTGTCGCGTCAAGCTTTGCCAGGGGCGGCTTTGACCGTTGAATCAACGCTCGGGGGGACGTCGGATCACCAGCAAGGCCCGGCAAGCCTACAAATTCATCGATGCGCATCGGGACGAGTTCAGTATCCAGATGATGTGTCGTCTGCTTGGGGTTGCTCGAGCCGGTTACTACGCATAGCGTGAACATCCGATTTCCGATCGAGCTCAAGAAGATGCGCGGTTGCTTCGCTTGATACGTGTGAACGGATTACGCGCGCTGTATGGCTATCTCATATGGCACATCCCCGCTTCAAAGCCATATGTCTTGATCCCTAATTTGCTCCAGCGTCAGTTCAGCGTATCGCGCCCAAACGAGTAAGGGTTGACGGATATCACTTACATCCGCGCGTGGCAGAGTTGGCTGTACCTTGCGGTTGTTTTGGTATTTTCTCAGGCAGGTTTGTTGGTTGGGCTGTCAGACCAACGGTTCACTGAGAACTTGTTCTGGATGCCGTGATGAAAGTCGTGCGCAGCTGACGTCCTCGCAAAACCCTGGTCCACTCAGATCAAGGCTCGCAGTACGGAAGTGATTCATGGCGGCGTTTCTGCACAGACAACTACCTTGAGCCAAGCATGAGCAGACGTGCCAACTGCTGAGACAACGCGGTCGCTGAGTCCTTCTTCGGCAGTTTGAAAAAGGAACGGATAAAAAACGCATCTACGCGAATCGTGACTTGGCGACCTCGGGCATATCCGACTACATCGATGGGGTTTACAACCCCTAGACGCCGCCACAGCCATCTGGGCGGGGCAGTCCTGACGAGTTCGAGGCGGCGCATCGCCACCCTCGGTCAGTTGTCCACTAAACCCTGGGAACTCCACTACACAGTAGTCCGCACACGCTCATACCAAGCAGACATCGGTGCGTAGAGGTACTGCTGCTGCAGTCACGGTCGCCGGTTTCTGAGTCTCGCTGCTTCCGTTTTTTGGAGTATGTCTCCGAGCGCCCGAAGCCCGATTGAGTGCCAAGTCAAAACGAGGGTCGACATGCAGCTGTCGACCCTCTTGTTTCCGTTTACGCCTTCCATGGCGTTGTGGCTTAGTTTGCCTTGCTGTTGTAACGCAGGGTCAGCTGGTACTCGCGGCCCGGCTGGTTGTACCAGGCAACGGTTTCGTACTCGCGGTCGAACACGTTGGCGGCCTTGGCCTGCAGGCTCCAGGCATCGTTGATGGCGTACTCAACGCGCACATCCATGGTGCCGTAGCCAGCCAGACGCACGCTGTTGGCAGCGTTGTCGAAGCGGTGGCTACTGCCGGCGGCGGTCACGCCCAGACGCAGCGGGCCGAAGCTCTTGTCCACGTCCAGACGGCCGCTGGTGCGCGCGCGGCGGGCCAGCAGGTTGTCATAGGTAGCAGCGCCGGAGGTGTGGTCGCGCGGGTCGGTGAAGCTGGCCTGGGCGTTGATGTCGAAACCGGCCAGCGACAGGTAGCCGGTCAGCTCGGCGCCGCGGATGCGGGCTTCGGCAACGTTGACCAGGTCGAAGTTGCTGTCATAGCCGATCAGCTGGTCGACGCGGGTTTCATAGGCGTTGAAGGTCCAGTTCCAGTTGTCGGCGTACTGCGCGATGCCGAGGTTCAGGCTCTTGGATTCTTCCGGCTTCAGGTTCGGGTTGCTGAAGCCCGGGTAGTACAGGTCGTTGAAGGTCGGTGCCTTGAAGCCGGTGCCGGCGCTGGCGGTCAGGCGGAAGCCATTACCGAAGGCAAAGCCGTAACCCAGGCTGCCGGTGGTGTGGTTGCCGAACTGCTCGTTGTCGTCATTGCGCACGCTGGCCTGCAGCGAGTGCGCGCCGAACTGGCCCTGGTACTCGGCAAACACGCCAAGGTTGTCGCGCTGGTCGATGTCGAACGCGGTGGAGCTGGTGACCTTGTCGTTCTGCCAATCGGCACCGGCGGTGATCTGCTGGCCTTCGGCGATGGTGAAGTCGCCCTGCACGCTGGCGGTGTCGCGGCGGGTATCGAAGGCGCTGGCGAAGCTGCGGGTGCCGGTGCTGGCATCAGCGAAGTAGTTGTCGGCTTCGTCGCGGTTGCGGCCAACCTGCGCGGTCAGGTTGAAGCGCTCCGATGCAGCCCAGGCGAGCTTGGCGCCGAAGACCTGCTGGCGGTTGTCGGCTTCGTTGCCGCCGAAGATGCTGCCGTCGTATTCGTTGAAGCTGTCGGCGTTGAGCACATGGCCTTCCAGGCTCAGCGTGTCGGTCAGGGCGTAGCCACCGCGCACGTTGATGGAGGTGTTGCGGTAGCCATCGCGGTCCGGCTCATCGGCGAAGCAGCCAGCGCCCCAGCCAGCGGCGGTGCCGCGGCAGGCGTTGATGCCGTCGGTTTCCTGGTAGCCGCCCTGGGCCGAGATCCAGCCGCGCTCACCGCGGTTGCTGAAGCCGGCACTGACCTGGCGCAGGTTGTTGCTGCCGGCGGTGATCGCCAGGTTCTGCTGCAGGCCCTTGCCAGCGTTGCGGGTGAAGATCTGGATCACGCCGCCGATGGCCTCGGAGCCGTACAGGCTCGAACGCGGGCCACGCACGATCTCAACGCGCTCGATCTGGTCGACCGGCAGGTCCTGCAGTGCGGCCATGCCGCTGGTGGCCGAAGCCACGCGCACGCCGTCGACCAGCACCAGCACCTGGTTGGAGTTGCTGCCGCGCAGGAACAGCGAGGTGATCTTGCCGTTGCCGCCCTGGTTGGCGAAGTCCAGGCCAGCGCGGCCGCGCAGCAGGTCCTGCAGCGAATTGGCCTGGCTGTGGTCGATCTGCGCACGGTCGATGACCTGCACCGGCACCACGCTGTTCTCGATGGAGACCGGGGTACGGGTCGCGGTGACGGTGACGTCGTCCAGCTCGGTCGGTGCGTTCTGCGCGGCGGCAACGCCCGGCAGTGCGAGGGCAAGGGCGAGCGAAAGAGAGTGGTAAGACAGTTTCATGGAAGCTCCTGGGCCTGCACGCTCCCGCGCAGGCGGATGGGGAAGGCTGCCAGAAGAGGGAGAAGACGGAGGCGGCGCACACGGCGCTACAGCCGCCGCCATGCCCTCCGCATCGCAACCAGTCGGCTTTCGGGCCGGTCTCCGGACTCGCAGGCGAGGCGGCATGTGCCGCTTCCGTCCAGGCGCCTTCCCGTGTCGAGCACAGTGGCGGTATGCCTGGTCTTGTCCTGCTTACCGTTGCGGGGGCAGCGCCGGAATGGCGACATGCTGGAGATCCAGCAATGCGCGGCACCGGCTTCCCGTTTCAACCGAACGGCAATGCCGGGCGGTCACCTGAAAGTGCGCGCATTCTAAGCCATTGCCGCCAGCGCTGCCGGAACGGGCGGCAACGGCCGCCACGGCGTGATCTCTGCAACCGCGGCTCAACCTAGCCCGGGTAAGCGTCAGCGCGCCCGGGGAGCTCATGACGCTGCAGGCCTGCACCGATGTCGCAATCTCGTTCCCCGGGTGCGCTGTGCTTACCCTGGCTACGCTTGTGCGCTTGTTGCGGCGGACTGCTGGCTGGCGGCGCCGCCCTGCGCAGCACTGTTGCTGAATGGCTAGAATGCGCGCTGCAAACGCAGTATCGGAAGTGTCGTGACAGAAACATGGTACGGGCAGGCCTGCGGCCAGCCTTCGCAGGAATACCGGCAGCGCGCCCTGGTCCGTCAGCGCCAGTTGACCAAGCCGGAAGGCGCCCTGGGCCGCCTGGAGGCGCTGGCGGTGGAACTGGCCGCGCTGCAAGGCGTGGATCAACCTGCGGCGCAACGTGTGCCGGTGATCGTGTTTGCTGGCGACCATGGCGTCACCGCGCAAGGCGTATCGGCTTACCCGGCCGAAGTGACGGTACAGATGCTGCACAACTTCGCCGCTGGTGGCGCCGCCATTGCGGTGCTCGCCCGCGAGCTTGGCTTGCCGCTGCATGTCTGGGATGTGGGCAGCCGCTCCACTGCAGCGATTGCGGGAGTGGTAAGCGCCAAGACGCTGCATGGCACGGCGGATTTCAGCACCGGCCCGGCGATGTCGGTCGAGGATCTGCAGGCTGCGTTCGATGCGGGTCGCCGCGCGGTGGAAGCCGCCTGTGCTGACGGCGCGGATCTGCTGGTGCTCGGCGAGATGGGCATCGGCAACACCACCGCTGCCAGCGCCGTGGCTGCCGCGCTTGGCGAGATGTCACTCGATGAATTGGTCGGTGCCGGCACCGGGCTGGACGCGGTGCGCATGGTGCAGAAGAAGAACCTGATCGCACGTGCGCTGAGCCTGCATGGTGAGGCAATTAACACCGCCGAATCCCCCGGCTGCGCGGCATTGCAGCGGGTCGGTGGTTTGGAGATCGCGGCGCTGGGCGCGGCGATGATCGCCGCCGCGCAGCGCCGTATTCCGGTGTTGGTGGATGGCTTCATCGTCTCTGCGGCGGCATTGGCGGCAGTGCGCATCAACCCGAGCCTGCGGCCGTGGCTGCTGTTCTCGCACCAGTCGGCTGAGCGCGGCCATATCCGCCTGCTGGAAACCCTGCAGGCGCAGCCGCTGCTGTCATTGGACCTGCGCCTGGGCGAAGGCTCCGGTGCCGCGCTGGCCTTGCCGCTGGTGCGCATGGCCTGTGCCCTGCACAACAGCATGGCCACGTTCGCCGAAGCGGCCGTTGCCGATCGCGGTGGTGGCCGATGATTCTCGATCTCATGCGGCACGCCTCCACTGGACGTGCCGGCCATCTGGACGGACGCACCGATCCGCCCTTGATCGATGGCGCGATGGACGCCTTGCACCGCTGCCATGCCGGCATTGGCTGGAGCCGGGTGATCACTTCGCCGCGTCGGCGCGCGCTGGATACCGCGCATGCATTGGTGGCCGGCAGCAACCAGTTCTGCGAGATCCACCCGGACTGGGCCGAGCTCGACTTCGGCGATTGGGACGGACTGCATTTCGATGAAGTTCCTGCCGAACAGCTTGCTGGCTTCTACAGCGAGCCGCACGATGTGGTGCCGCCCAATGGCGAATCCTGGCAGCAGTTCCAGGCGCGTGTGGAAGCGCAGCTGCATCGTCTGGTGGACGAAGATGATGGTGATGGCCAACCGGTGCTGGTGGTCAGCCATGCCGGTGTATTGCGGCTGGTGGTGTCGCGGGTTTGTGGGATGAGCCTGTCCTCGCTGTGGGCGATGCGCATCGATTACGGCACCCGTGTACGCCTGCGCGTGGAGCGCGGCGAAGACGGCCAGTTGTGGGGTGAACTGCTGGAGTTGCGACAACCATGATTGGACGCCGCCTGATCCTTGCCATCCAGTTCCTGACCCGGTTGCCGACGCCACAGGTGCGCGACTTCCGCCAGGAAGATCTGAGCAGGTCAGCGGTGTACTACCCCTTGGTTGGCGCCATCATCGGCGTGCTGCTGGCACTGCCGCTGTATGGCCTGTCGGATCGGCCATGGCTGGCAGGTGCGCTGACCTTGTTGATGTGGGTATGGGTGACTGGCGCCTTGCATCTGGATGGCCTCGGCGATGTCGCCGATGCTTTCGGTGCGGCGCATCGCAATCCGCAGCGCTTCCTGGAAGTACTCAAGGACCCGCATATGGGCGTGTTCGGCGTGGTGACGCTGATCATGCAGCTGCTGCTGAAGTTCGTGCTGCTGACCGAACTTGCGGTGGGCCCGTTGTGGTTCGGAATCGTGCTGGTGCCGGCGTGGGCACGCTGGGGCACCCTGTGGTGGAGCCAGCGCATACCCTCGCTGCATGGCGATGGTCTGGGTGAGCGTTTCTCGTGGCAGCTGCGGCCGTCGGCGATGTGGCTGTGGGCGTTGTTGCTGGCGGCGATCAGCCTGGTGTTTGCGTGGCCGCTGTTGACGGCATTGCTGCTGGTGCCGCTGGTAGCGCTGTGGTGGAAGCGCAAGCTGGGTGGCATCTCCGGCGATGGCCTGGGTGCCAGCGTCGAAGTAGTGGAGACCTTGCTGATGCTGGCGCTGGTAGTCCTCGCACCGCTAGCCACTGGATTTGTGGGAGTGTCGTAGGAGCGGCGTAAGCCGCGAAGCCACAGCTGCATCCGGAGCCATGTAACTCGAACCACCTGCGCCCATTGCTGTGCGATCTGACAGATAGCCAGCTTCGCGGCTTACGCCGCTCCTACAAAAGCCGTCCGCCGTTCCCACAAAAGCTGATACTCCGCTTCAATCCTCGAAGCGGATCTCGGTGGTCTCTTCTTCGTCGGCTTCGGCCTGCATATGCGTTTCATGCACCGGCCCGGCCTGCTGTCCCGCACGCGTGGTGGGCAGTGCGCCAGCGGCGACTTCATACTCCGCCACCAGTTGCTGGCGGCGCGCCTCGGGTATTTCCTGCCAATGGCAGCCGACCAAGGCGCCCTCCAGTGAATACAGCAGGTTGAGGCTGGGTTTGAAGCCAGCGCGGCGCACTTTCATGAACGCTGCAACCGGGCCAATCGCACTCAAATCCTGCTCGCTGCGCAAACCAACCTGACGCAGCCAGGCTGCACTCTTGGGGCCGATGTTGCGCAGCTTGGGTGCGCTCATTGCAGCGCCTCGACAAACACCTGGGCGATGGCTTCCAGCCCCAACTGGTCATCCGCATCGAAACGCGCGAGCACCGGGCTGTCGATGTCGAATACGCCGATCAGCGTGTCGTTGTGGACCAGGGGTACGACCAGCTCCGAGCGTGAGGCCGAGTCGCAGGCGATATGGCCGGGGAAGGCATCCACGTCTTCGATGCGCTGGGTCTGGCGGCTACTGGCAGCGGCGCCACACACGCCCTTGGACAGCGGAATGCGCACGCAGGCCGGCAGGCCCTGGAACGGGCCAACCACCAGTTCCTTGCCGTCGTAGAAGTAGAAGCCCACCCAGTTGAGCTGTGGCAGCGCGTGGTAAACCAGGGCCGACAGATTGGCGGCATTGGCAATGCGGTCAGCTTCGCCATGGACAAGGGCGCGGGCCTGGGCCAGCAGCTGGGCGTACTGTTCCGGCTTGCTGCCGGTGAGCGTGTCGGTGTTGAACATCTTGGGAGTCTAGCCGCTGCGTGACTCCCGATTTTGCCAGCCGTTGCTGCTGAGCGCAGCCATCGGCAATGGAATGCTGGATCGCAGGCAAAAAAAGACCCGGTAGCGGGAGGGAGCTACCGGGTCTGGGATTGCGCGGGGGAGGGACCGCGCAAATTCTGTTGTCTGGGTATCAGCGCGTCTTGCGCTCGGACTTGGCAGCGAAAGGCTGGCGGACCAATGCGCCCAAGGCCTCACCGGTCTTCAGGCTGAGCCCGAGCACTTCCTGGTTGGCACTTGCCAGTCGTTCCATGTTGTCGCGCGCCAACTGCATGCCCTTGGGCAGCAGGGCCTGCAGATCCGCCTGCGCACCGGCCTGGGCCAGTTCGCCGAAGAAACCGGCGGCGGCAGTGGTATTGCGTTCGAAGGTACGCAGCTGCACGCCAAACACGCTTTCAGCATTCTCCAGCGCCAGCCGGTTGGCGCGGTTGGCCGCAGCGGCGAACTGCTGGGTATAGCTGCTGAAATCGTTGGGCTGAGCGGACATCGGTGCAATCCGGCGGGTCTTGTTGCGTTGCAGCATAACGCGCTTTTGGCGCGGTGCAACATTAAATTCTGAACGGTTAAGCATTCACGCCGTCTGTAGAGCCGAGCCATGCTCGGCTGGAGCATTCCAGGGAAGGCCTCTGTCGAGCATGGCTCGGCACTACGCTCTGCTCCCTCCCTTTGCCGCAGGCAAGGGGAGGGCTGGGGAGGGGGTGCCTTTGAGGCTTCATGCACGGCCAGCTTCGCGGCTTACGCCGCTCCTACAAGGGCTGCTGCATGGTCGGGAAGTCCATGTAGAGCCGAGCCATGCTCGGCTGGGACGTTCCTGGTAAAGCCTCTGCCGAGCATGGCTCGGCACTACAGGGCCGCAGTCAGGCGGCCTTGTCGCCCTTGTAGCTGCAGCCGGAGGTGCAGGTTTCGTGCACGACTACTTCGCTGAGCAGCGGCAGGGCCGGCTTCAGCTTTTCCCATATCCACATCGCCAGGCGCTCGCTGGTGGGGTTTTCCAGGCCGGGGATGTCGTTGAGGTAGTTGTGGTCGAGCTGATCGTACAGCGGCTGGAAGGCGGCCTTCAGCTCGCTGAAGTCCATGATCCAGCCGGTCTCGGGGCCGGGTTCGCCGCTGACCCGCAATTCCACGCGGAACGAATGGCCGTGCAGGCGCGAGCATTTGTGGCCGACCGGGACGTTGGGCAGCCGGTGGGCGGCCTCCAGGGTGAAAACCTTGAAAATATCCATGGGTGCAATTGTAGGGTGCTGCCGACGCCACGCGTACCAAAGCGCGATGCCAGTCCGTCTTTCATATCCATCCTGATGAAGCGATGTAACGAATCGTTATGTGCGAATGCAGCAAAGTGATTGGCCGGACATTTGCCGTTCATGAGGTACTGGCGCGGTTGTCATTCACCTCTCCCGGATTCCATGCCTACTCGTTCCTTGCTCGCCTTCGCGGTGGCCGCTGCCATCGCTGCACCCTCCCTCGCCCTGGCTGAAACCGCTGCCGACGGCAGCAAGACCCTCGATGCGGTCCGTGTCACCGGTTCCAACATCAAGCGCACCGATACTGAAAGCGCCAATCCGGTGCAGGTAATCGAACGCCAGCAACTGGAACAGACCGGCAAGGCCAGCGTCGCTGACCTGCTGCGCTCGATCTCCGCCAATACCGGCAACGCCAGCAACGAAACCAGCAATAGCGGCTGGGCCTCCGGCTCGGCCGGCATCGGCCTGCGCGGCCTGTCGCAGAAAAACACACTGGTGCTGCTCAACGGACGCCGCCTGGCCAACTACGGCTTCCCGGCCGGCGGCCTGTCGGACACCTTCGTCGATTTGAACGCGCTGCCGCTGGTTGCTGTTGAGCGTATCGAAGTACTGAAGGACGGCGCTTCCGCGGTGTATGGCTCCGATGCGGTGGCTGGCGTGGTCAACATCATCACCCGGCAGAATTTTGAAGGCGCCGAGGTCGGCGTCAGCGGCGGTACCTCCGACGCGGGCGGGCTGGATCAGCAGAACCTCAAGTTCATCGGTGGGCTCGGTGACCTGGACAGTGATGGCTACAACATCCTGTTCTCGCTGGAAGGTTATAACCGCGATCGCCTCGACCAGGACCAGCGCGACCTGACCCGCTCGGGCATCTATACCGACAAAGCCGGCGGACGCTGGAATGGCTGGTCGGCCAAGGGTGCGCGCTATCTGATCGGCGGCAAGTCGGTGCCGATGCTTGATGCCGCCGGCAACTGCCCGGAAGGCACGGTGCTCACCGCCAGTGCACCGATCGATGGCCTGGCCGGTGATACCTGCGCCTTCAACCAGGCGCCGTACACCACGCTGATCCCCTCAACCAAGCGCTGGCAGGCCTACATCAACGGCACGCTGCGCATCAATGATTCGGTGGAAGCCTTCGCTGATGTGATCTACAGCGACATCAAGGGTGTGTCGTGGTTTGGCTCCAGCCCGTTCTTCACTCTGGAAAGCGGCCGCTTCGCGCTCAACGCCGACACCGGTCTGGCCGAGCCGGTACGTTCGACGCTGCCGGCAGCCAATCCGTACAACCCGTACGGGGTGGATGTGCCGATCGAATACACCTTCTTCGACCTGGGTGGCACCATCAAGACCAACCGCTCGCGTTCCTATCGCGGCGTGCTCGGCCTGCGTGGTCAGACCGAGAAGTGGGATTGGGAACTGGGTGCGTTCCAGGCCGCCAGCAAGCAGCGCGAGACCGTCTCCGGTGGTTTTGCCAATCGTTGGACGCTGTACGACGCATTGGCCAGTGGCAGCTACAACCTGCTCAATCCTTCGGCAACCGATCCGGCGGTGCTTGCCGCGATCGGCCTGAGCACGCTGCGCCCGGCCGAGTCGGTGCTCAAGGGTGTCGATGCCAAGGTGTCCGGCACCCTGGGTGAAACCTGGGCCGGCCAGATCGGTTTTGCCGCCGGTGCCGAATGGCGGCAGGAAAAGCTCGACTCCGACAACCCCTGGCAGATCGATGCCGGCCTGCAGGTGCGCCCGGCAATCGCCGAAGTGCACGGCCAGCGCCAAGTCAGCGCCGCCTACGCGGAAGTCAGCGTACCGCTGCACAGCACACTGGAACTGCAGGCGGCCGCGCGTGCCGATCATTACAGTGACTTCGGCAATGCGTTCTCGCCCAAGCTCGGCCTGCGCTGGCAGCCGCTGGACTGGTTGCTGGTGCGTGCCGCTGCCTCGCGTGGTTTCCGTGCGCCGTCGCTGTCGGAGAACTCGGCATCGACCAGCATCGCGTATGGCTCGGTGGTGGATCCACATGATCCGGATGTCGCCGGTTCGCGCCAGAACCCGACCTTCTTCACCGTCGGCAACACCAACCTCGATCCGGAGCGCACGCGCAGCTTCAACGCCGGCTTCGTGCTGTCGCCGTGGCAGAACACCAACCTCAGCGTCGATTACTACCGCATCAAGCTGGACAACCTGATCGGCACCGGCAACACCACCACGCTGGTGGCGGATAACGATCCGGCCAATGTGCTGCGCGATTCGCGTGGCAAGCTGCTGGCGGTCTATAACCGTTACCAGAACCTGAGCCAGCTGGAGACCTCCGGCATCGACATCGAGCTGCGCCAGCGTTGGCAGACAGCAAGCGCAGGTGACTTCGGCCTGTCCTCGGCGTTGACCTATGTCATCGATTACAAGCGACCGCAGGTGGTTGGTGGTCCGCTGGTCGACTACGCCGGTTCCAACCTCGGCCCATCGTTGCCGGATACCAAGGCCACCACGACGCTGGACTGGGCGCTGGGTGATTGGCGTACCGCGCTGACCTGGTATTACACCAGCAGCTATGACCAGGAAGGCAGTGCCGCGGCGAAGGCTGTGCAAAAGGAGGTCGCCAGCTACAGCCAGTTCGATCTGTACCTGGGCTACACCGGCATCGACAAGCTGACCGTGTACGCAAAGGTGCAGAACATCGGTGACCGCCAGCCGCCGTACGACGCAACCTTCCCGGGTGTGCGCGCACCGTATGACTTCAGCCAGTACGACCTGCGTGGGCGCTATTACACGCTGGGTTTTGATTACCGCTTCTGATTGAAAGCCCGCAGCGTTCTAGCCCCTCTCCCGCTTGCGGGGTGAGAGGGGCAGATTGCGAACCACCGGTTCGCTGTCCGTCGAACGCCCTTGCGCCAGCGCAAGGGCCGGGGCGCGGAGCGGGGGTTGGGATGAGGGCGGCTTTGGGAGCATTACCGGGAAAGCCTCTGCCGAGCATGGCTCGGCACTACAGGCCCCGCTCTTGCTCAAAGCCCCTCTCCCGCATGCGGGAGAGGGGTTGGGGTGAGGGCAGCTTTTGGAGCATTACCGGGAAAGCCCCTGCCGAGCATGGCTCGGCACTACATGTTTCGCTTTTCAATTCGAAGTCCCGCAACAACGTTCATGCAATCGGGGAGTGCTACATTCATGTCGTTCCGCTTTTCACGTCTGCTGCCAGTGCTGTTGCTGGTAACACTGGTCAGTCTGTCGCCGGCCCATGCCCAGAACAGCTACTACTTCCCCACCGCGCAGCAGTTCGATGCAAAGGTGCCATCGCCGCAACAGTTCCTCGGTTACGAGATCGGCAGCCACTACACCCGGCATGACCAGCTGGTGGCCTACTTCAACGAACTCGCGCGGGTCTCGGACAAGGTCAAGGTTGAGGTCATCGGCCAGAGTTACGAGCAGCGTCCGCTGCTGCTGGTAACGATTACCTCGGCACGCAACCACGCGCGCAGCGCCGAGATCGCCGCGCAGCGGCAGGCGTTGATCGATCCTGCACAGCCGCTACCCGGTGCGGATGCTCCGGCGGTTGCGTGGCTGGGTTACAGCGTGCACGGCAACGAGACCTCCAGCGGCGAAGCCGCGATGCTCACTGCCTACTATCTGGCTGCCAACCAGGATGAGGAAACCGCGCGCTGGCTCGACCATGCGGTAGTTGTGATTGATCCGGCACAGAACCCGGATGGACGCGACCGTGCCGCCAACTGGCATAACGCCTGGGGTTCGCGTCCGCCATCTGCTGATCCGGCCGACAAGGAACATGTCGAGCCGTTCCCCAGCGGTCGCGTCAATCACTACTTCACCGATCTCAACCGCGATTGGCTTGCCCTGGCACAGACCGACAGCTGGCCGAAGGTCGCACAGTTCCATCGCTGGTATCCGAACATCCAGATCGACTTCCACGAGATGGGCAAGGACAGCACCTATTACTTCGAGCCGTCGCCGAAGAGCATGGAAAGCCCACTGCTGCCCAAGTCTTCGTATGAGGCGAACAAGTGGCTGGCACGCTTCCATGCCAAGGCTTTGGATGATCTGGGTTCGCTGTACTACACCGGCGAGAACTTCGACAACTTCTCGCCGATCTATGGCTCCACCTATCCGGATTTCCACGGTGCGGTGGGTGTGACCGTGGAACAGGCCAGTTCGCGTGGTCTGGTACAGGAATCGGTGAATGGCCCGCTGCATTTCAACTTCACCGTCCGCAACCAGGTGGCGACGGGCCTGGCCAGCGTGCGTGGTGTGGTGGAAGACCGTGATCGTCTGTTTGCACTGCAGAAGGACTTCTTCCGCAGCGCCTTGAAGCAGGCTTCGGCCTATCCGGTGCATGACTGGGTGTTTGGTGATGCGGCCGATGTCACTTTGACCCGCAAGCTTCTGGCGGTGCTGCTGCAGCATCGCATCGAGGTACATGCGCTGGCGCGCGATGTGGAAGTGGATGGCAAGCGCTTCCAGGCCGGTTCGGCCTATGTGGTGCCGGCGCGGCAGCCACAGTTCCGCCTCGCGCATTCGATCTTCGAGTTCACCCCGGCGGTGAAGGGAGACGTGTTCTATAGCGGTACGTCGTATGCGGTGGCACCTGCCTATGGCCTGCGTTATGCCGGCAGCCGTGGTGCCTTGCCGAGCGGAGCGGCGGTGGATGCAGTGCCGGTGGCACAGGGTGGCATCAGCGGCGGCCGTGCTGGCTTCGCCTATGTGGCCGATGCACGTGACTTTGGCAGCTTCCGCCTGCTGGGCGGTCTGCTGCGCGACAACGTGCGTGTGCGCACCGCGCACCAGCCGTTCACTGCGGCTACTGCGAACGGTGATGTGGCGTTCGGTCATGGCGCCGTGGTGATTCCGGTTGCAGGTCAAACCCTGGATGCGGAGGCACTGCAGGCCAAGGTCTTGGCACGTGCACAGGAAGCCGGCGTCACGGTCTACGCCTTGGCCAGTGGCCGCGCAGCCAGTGGCATCGATCTTGGCAGCGACAATGTGCGTGTATTGCGCACGCCGAGCATCGCGCTGGTGATGGGCGAGGGTGTGTCCGCAACCGAGATTGGCTCAACCTGGTTCTCGCTGGATACCTCGCTGGGGCTGCCATCCAGCAAGCTTGATCCTGCGCAGCTGGCCAGTGTTGATCTGGCGCGCTATACCTCGATCGTGCTGTCCGGTGGCACCTATACCAACGTCAGCGATGCCGGTGTGGCTGCCTTGAAGCGTTGGATTGCAGCCGGTGGTTCGCTGGTGGTTTATGGCAGCGGCGCGCGCTGGGCGATCGACAAGGGTCTTGCCGAAGCCAAGCTGCGCGAGGGCGACAAGAAGGATGACGCCGAGCGTCTGGATTTCGGTACGGTGCGTGATGTGTTCGCGCTGGGTCGGGTCAGCGGCAACATCCTGAGCGCCGATATCGATCCGACCCATCCGCTGGGCTTTGGTGTGCAGCAGCGTCGCATCTGGGTCAACAAGGAAGGCGGGCTGGTATTCGAGCCGGTGAAGAATGCCTTCCTCAATGTGGTGAACATCGACCGCGAGCCGGTGGTGAATGGCTATCTGTCCGATGCCAATCGCGCACGTGTTTCGGGTTCGAGTTATCTGCAGGTCGTGCCGACTGGCAACGGCAATGTGGTGTTGTTTGCAGATGATCCGGCGCACCGCAAGTATTGGCATGGCACCGAGCGCTTGTTGCTCAATGCCTTGCTGCAGGCAAACCACCTGAGCACGCCGCGCCAGCGCGGGGAGTAACAAAGCCCCTGAGGCCTGAGCCCCTCTCCCGCATGCGGGAGAGGGGTTGGGGTGAGGGCAAGCCAAAGTCATTTGATTTGACGGCTGCAGGAACTCTCCGAAGCCAAAGCAAGAAGCTGCCCTCATCCGCCCCTTTGGGGCACCTTCTCCCGCATGCGGGAGAAGGGATTTGCCAAAGCCAAAGCCCAAGCCAAAGCCAAATCCAAAGAAAAAGACAACCCCAAACCCAACGCACAACGACAACTGC